>CAITUB010000178.1 GCA_903895515.1 uncultured Acidimicrobium sp.
GCCCGAGTAGAACCATTTCAAGTTTTATTCTTGTAGTTACCGTCACCGATCCTTGATCAGCAACCACATCTCCAGAAATACCGATGTTGTCTAGAAATTCACTCGCAGTTGCGATTGCCGCCGATCTATCAATTGTTGGATTCCCACTTCTCAGCGAAGTGACCCTCTGTGCCCCTGCTCGAGCAGCGTTTTCTGCTGCATCAGTTGCTTGAGCGCGAGCGGCAACCATCCTTCCTCCGTCAAAAGCAAGGCCAGCACACGCAACGAAAGTCATCGAGAGAATGACCACAAAACCAGATATTGAACCCCGTTCACAGCGAGCAAATCCGCTCATGGAACTCTCCACTCATCGATCACTTCGATAGAAGTTGCATGGACTCGATCTGGAAGCAATCCAAGTAACTGCGTCCCATCAACACGAACATCGCATTCGACTTGAACGCGCACTGCATTTGTCATACCGGTTGCAACAGCACCAACATCAATAGACACCTTGGTGCATGCAATACCTGCGAGCTTTAGATCGTTTTCAACGGCGACGGTTGCAACTTGCGCAATCTTTGACTCAGCGGCCAGCGAACCCGCGCGCGCACCTTGGTCCGCAGCATGCTGAACTTGGATTTTTGCTTCGCTCAAACGTCCTGAGTGAACGCCGAAGAGCACCATGACCATGAGCACGGGGGCGAGTAAGACCAATTCAACTGTCGAACTTCCAGATTCGCTTTTCACCTCTCAACCTCGTACGCATAGCGCTCTAAGGGTTCCGACGCGGATCTTGTTACAAATGCTGGAAATAGTGAAATGACAGTCGGAACACGCAGCAAAACCTCAACCTCAATCGTTCTCTCCCCCATACGCACGATTGGTGTTTTACCTTCTGAGGCGTGGAGCTCGGCAACTGATCTGACCGCAACTGCTAACGCCTCAATCTCATTGCTTCCTGCCACAGCTCCTGCGATTGCAGCTTCTTGAGCAGCAATTGAGGCGATTTGTGCAGTGTGAAAATACAGCGATACCTGAATTCCAAACAGCAGAAAGAGCAACAGCACAGGTACTGCGAGCACCACCTGTGCTGTTGTCTCGCCGCGTTCCATCTTGGTGTTATCCAAGATCTAGGGAATTAGCTTTATCGCGCACGCGCGATGTAATTGTTGCCCCTACCGCTATTGCTAAAGCAATGAGTGCAGCTGCCATGACAACGGTCGTTGCACTCACCTCACCGGATTCCATATCCTGCTCACGCGAAGCTAAGAATCTTGTCCACAAATACTGGAATTGCATTTTCTGAATTGACATACTTTTCTCCTTTTTGGATTGAATTCATTTTGCATTACTCAAATGTGACGAGTTAGAGACCTCCGATCACCAGAGTTACTGCCGGATAACCGATTAACACGATGAATGAAATGAAGAGAAGAACCATTGGGAGCCCCATCCGCTCTGTGGCTGCATTTGCAGATGATTCAACTTCACTCATTTGTCGGTATCTCAAAGATTCGGCACGTGCCGCCAAAGAAGTTCTGATGCGTGCACCATGTTCCCCAGCAAGTTGAATCGATCCAGCAATTTCCTTTATTTGGGGCAATGAATACATCTCGCCTAACCGGGATAGTTCAATCCACGGAGAAGTTCGTGCACTTTTTGCAACAGTGAGCGCTCGACGAATTTGTTCAAATGACCAGCCATCACCAGACTCTGCAGCAGCAATAAGCGCAGTCTCCGTACCTGCACCGCCCGCGAGCAAGATGTTGGTGAGATCGAGAAAACTTGAAAAGGAATGCAGGAACGAACGACGTCTTGCCTTCGACTGCTGGCGAATTTTGTGTTCTGGAAACAAGAAACCAAACGTTGCAATAAGAATTGGAGTGAGCAACTTCATTCCACTTGAAATTGCTATCCCCGTAGATTGAGCGAGAACTAAACAAAAGCCAGAAGTACCAAACCCAACTACCGCGCCAGTCAGTTTGCTTGCAACCAGTGACGATGCATCAATGTCACAAATAACAAGATCGGAGCTCAAACGAGTACCGGTGCTAAGGCGAATGGCATTCAGGCTCTTACGGACCAATGATGCGAAAACTGACTTGATGCGAAGAGCAACCGAAGGCATAACACACAGCGCAACCCCCACTGCAATAATTGCTCCGAATAACACTGACCTAATCACGAGTTCAAAACCACACGTCGACGAACAAATCGCTCAGGTTCAATGATCTTCGCCATACTTTGCATAAGCGACAGCGAGGATGCAAATACTCCAAGGATTATTGAGAGGACAAGTTGGCCTTGGATAGATGAATACGGCTGCAGGTACGTTCTGTTGAATGTGAAAAGCCCAAAAACAAAAACTGAAATCACTGTTGCGATGATCTTTACTGCACTTCTAGTTCGTGCTCTTCCTACCCACACACGACTTCGCATTTTGCTCTCATCACGAGCACATTGAGCAATTTGAGTAAGAAGCATTCCAAGATCACGAGCCTGATGTTGAGAAGCGGTTACTAATGCTGCGACCACAAAATCCGCCGTCGAATTATTGAGATCATCCCCAAACCGGCGCAGCCCGTCTTCTAATGATCCATAGCCGATAAATGAGGCGAGTTTTTTCACATGTGTCTGAAGCGCAAGCGGAGCATGGACTGACGTAGCGACGATTGCTTGTTCGAGTCCATGAGCGCCGGCCAGTGTGTCTCGTAGTTGCTCAGTCCATGTAGCTATGCCATCTACAAGGTCTTGCTCATTCCTGGTCTGAATATGCGGCCTACCAATACCCGGAATAGCTGCTACAAGAAGCGCAACTGAGCCCGCAACCACAATCCAACCCGTAATCATCATGGTCGCGATAAACGCAAGCGGGATTGCAATTTGTGCCAACCTAAATCGAAATGTCCCGAAGGTCATGAGTGTCGACCAAGTTGACCGAATTCGATGTTTATGGAAGAGAAGAAAAGCTCCTAATCCAAACATTGATCCATTGAGGAGAACAATGATTCCTGTCATCGCAGCATTTCCTCACGAAAACCGTTTTCCTCAAATAGCTCCCGTGTTTCTTCGCGTAGTGGATATCCAAATCCAACATTTCCATTGACGTTGCGTACAACTTCATTCGACATGATTGTTGAGCCATCAGAGTCGACCACTTCTCGTATGGAGCTCACTCTCCGTTGGCCGCGTACGACTTCAATGTGAACGACAAAATGTACAGAACTCGCTATCAGCAAATTCGTTGTCTCGATTGGAAGTGAAGTCGATGACATTGACATATAGGCCGCGAGTTTTGGGAATACCGAACGCGTGCTATCGGCGTGAAGCGTGCACATTGAGCCGTTGTTACCTTGACTCATAGCCATGAGCATCGGAAATGCCTCAGCGCCACGTACCTCTCCAACAATCACTCTGTCGGGGTCCATACGCAAAGCCATTTTTGTGAGATCTGAGAGCGTTATTTCTCCTTGTCCCTCGATATTGGCTGGGCGTGACTGCAACGAGTCATGGTCTGGATGTAGATGTTCAAACCTTTCAAGTCCAAGTTCATATGCATCTTCAATCGTCACAATTCGTTCTTCTGGTGGCACTTCGTTGATCAAAGCGCGCATCAATGTGGTTTTTCCAGAACCCGTTCCTCCTGCGATGATCACATTCCGGCGTGATCGAACCATGGCTCTAAACATCTCTGCGATTCCGTGCGACATCATTCCGCGTGCCTCTAAGTCTTCAAGCGACGAAATCTCGAACTGATGTTTCCGGATTACGAGGCTTGGTCGAGATGACACATCCATTGTTGCGAATAGACGCGAACCATCTGCAAGCTGCAAGTTAAGTTCGGGAGATCCTGCGTCAAATCGTCTCTCGCTTCGCCCCATTCGTGTTGCGGTCCGCCGAATGAGATCTACAAGTTCGTCGTCGCTATCGACAATTGGAGAACGACATTCCCGCTTCCCGCTTCGCAGCTTTACCCAAATAGGTGAATTCCCTCGAACATGGATATCGCTAATTTCAGGGTCATTGAGTGTTTGTTGGAGTAAGCCCATACCGAGCACTTGATCAATTGCTCGACTGATCAGTGCTTGCTCTTCGCTTTCTGTAAATGCAGGCAGGCCCTCTTGCCTGCGCGATGCCGATAGACGCGCACATTCCATTGACGAAACCTGGCGAGCAAAATCTATTTCAGAGTTGCTGCTGAGATATACGTCTCCTCTGTTTTGACGATCTAAACGTTCATCGGCAAGCGCCTCTCCTATGCGGGTTACTAATGCTTCACGTATTCGCTTACTTGCAGGATCAGTTGTTGTATGGGTATTCGAGCTCATAGCAATTTCCTGCTATTCGCTGACCAGTGAAATTCGCACATTGCCTGCTCCTGCAATGGCGAGAGATAAGCGCAATGGACCGCGGAACGTCACAATCACCGCGCTACTTAAATCTGCTGATTGTTCAATTGCCCATATAGAAACAATCTCATCAAACAGCAAAGGTGGTGACGCATTAGTGATTGTTGCGTCAGGGGTGAGTACGAGTCGTACTTTGTCGTTGGCGGCAAGATTTGCTGGAATGTTCCCTACCGGTACTGCAGCAGATGTCAATGCCTCATCAGCTGCAAGTGGAGATGCAGTGCTCACCATGCTTTCTGAAAGCGGCGTGCCGCTCACAACTGCAATAGCAACAGTTCTACCAATTAATGATCCAGCATCGCTTGCGCTTACAAAGAATTGTGCAGTCTCGGGTGATACATGAATTGCTCGTAAATCACCAGTATCGAGAACTTGCCCTCGCGCCAAATTACTTGCAGCTCCGACAACCGTGACCGTCGCAGATGCAGACCGATACACAGATATGGATCCAATGAGCCCAAGTGCGATTAGCGCAATGCCAACCGCCATGTCTGGTACACGCTTCTTCTTCCGTTCACCTTGATCGAGATCATGAGATGTCTCAACATTGTCCGAACTGTTGAGCACCCTTGATCTCGTCAAGGAGTCAATCATCCGTTGTGACACGGTTGCCCCCTTGATCGCTATCAATCCGCCGATGGTGCGATGTGTATTTGCAACGATCATTGCGGAAAGACAATCCAAATTTCAAATTGAATTGAAAAAGGATCAAATGACATAAGGGTTATTTGGTCACTTTGCTTGCCAGATATAGCCCGTAGCCTTGTGAGAGTGAATAACCCAGCCGCCGCTCAGCCGCCCGCAGTCCTGCCCGCAGCTAATGACGCGTGCTGGTGTGGCAGTGGCCGCAAGTACAAGCGTTGCCATAAAACAACAGAAGGTCGCATAGAGCCAGGCACGATCAGCCCGATGCTTACCGTTCCTGCACACATTGTGAAGCCGCCATACGCAGAGACCGGCAAGGTCACGCGTTGGCAAGAATCTGCAGTGAAGTCACCTGAAATTATCGAGCGCATGCGCATTGCCTGTTCTGCTGCTGCCGAGGTATTGCGACTTGCTGGAGAATTTGTTCGACCAGGAATTACTACCGACGAAATCGACGTATATGTACACAACTTGTGCATCGAGCGCGGCGCTTATCCGAGCCCGTTGAATTATTCGGGTTACCCGAAGAGCGTGTGCACTTCAGTTAACGAAGTAATTTGTCACGGCATTCCAGACTCACGAGTGTTACAAGAAGGCGACATCATTAATCTCGATGTCACTACATACATGAATGGCGTGCATGGCGATACCAATGCAACGTTTGCAGTTGGTGAAATTGATAAAGAAAACCGTGACCTCATCTCCATTACTGAAGAATGCATTTGGCGTGGAATTGAAGCAGTGGTGCCAGGTCGCCCGCTGAGCGACATTGGCAGAGCCATTGAAACGCGAGCAAAACAAGACCAAATGGGCGTCATTCGTGCCTTTATCGGTCACGGAATTGGTGAGCAATTTCACACCGACATTCAGGTGTTGCACTACTACGACAAGAGCAACAACACCATCATGCGTCCTGGAATGACCTTCACGATTGAGCCGATGATTTCGCTTGGCACTTATCAGCACCGCATGTGGAAAGACGACTGGACTGCAGTGACTGCAGACGGCAAGCGGACTGCGCAGTTTGAACACACCGTATTGGTCACCGATACTGGTGTTGATGTTTTGACTGGCGGCAATGGCGCCGCCTCCCCATTTGCCCCTTGGAACCGTTAACTCTTTCTAGGAAACACTTTCATGATTGATGCCATTGACGTAGACCGCTACCTGCGATTTGATCGCCACGATTGGGCAGAGCTTCGTGCGCAAACACCACTCACACTGCATGAACGAGACCTTGAAGCGCTTCGCGGAATTAACGACCGCATTGACCTCGAAGAAGTAGTTGCTGTCTATTTGCCTCTCACTCGCCTCTTGAACTTGTATGTGAGTGCAACTCAAAACCTGCATCGCGTGTCGGCAACCTTCTTGGGTGCCATTGCTCCAAAGATGCCCTACGTCATTGGCATCGCGGGCAGCGTTGCGGTTGGAAAAAGTACTTCTGCCCGTATCTTGCAGGCATTGCTTACTCGCTGGCCAGAGCACCCACGCGTTGAGCTGATCACCACCGATGGATTCCTTCACCCCAATGCCGTGTTGAACGAGCGTGGGATTATGAACCGGAAGGGTTTCCCAGAAAGCTATGACACCAAGCGCCTCGTGCAGTTTTTGCGCGAAGTGAAGGCCGGCTCAAGCGAAGTTGCAGCGCCTGTGTATAGCCACGTGGTGTACGACATTGTGCAAGGTGACAGCGTGGTCATTCATCGACCGGACATTTTGATCGTTGAAGGACTGAATGTGTTGCAAGTCGGTTCCGAGTCAGCCGAATTCGTGAGCGACTACTTTGACTTCTCTATTTACATTGATGCCAACGAACAAGATGTTGAGAATTGGTACGTAGAGCGCTTCTTCGCACTACGTCAAACCGTGTTTCAAAACCCAGAGAGTTTCTTCAACAACTTTGCTTCACTAAGTGACGATGAAGCCGAAGCAATGGCTCGTGGAATTTGGAAAGAAATTAACGGCAAGAACCTGCGTGAAAACATTGCGCCAACTCGTTCGCGTGCATCACTCGTCATGCAAAAAGGCGCTGATCACCGCGTGACTGAAGTACACCTCAGGAAGCTGTAAATACTGGCTATTTGCGCTGTTGCGCCAACCACTCAGGCACCAGGCTGAGCGTTTCCAGTTCCACATAACGATCGGTGTTTGCCGTTGGGTGTTCGGCGTGATCGAGTTCCCACAAAATCTCGTACGGCACGTACACACCAAACCCACCAATGGCAAGCACGGGCAGAATGTCGCTCTTCATTGAATTGCCCACCATGCAGAAACGTTCCGGGTTGATGTCGAGGCTCTTCAACACATGTGCATAGGTGGCTGGGTCTTTTTCCAACACAATTTCAACGTGTTCGAAATGATGGCTTAAGCCACTGGTTTCCACTTTTCGTGTTTGGTGAGCAAGATCACCTTTAGTTATCAAAATAGTGCGAAATTGTGAACTGACTTGAGCAAGTACTTCTGCGACCCCCTCGAACACGCGAACGGGTTCGGTGAGATGCTCACGAACTCCATGCAAAATCTTTTGCAGTTCAATCGCTGGAATTTCACCATTTGACAAAGTGATTGCTGCTTCCATTGAAGACAACCCAAATGACTTCACCCCATAGCCATACGCATCAATATTTTTCCGTTCAGTAGCAATGAGCGCAGCCTTGATATCAACTCCGACAGGAACGTACGGCGTCAGAGTTTCGACAAACTGTGTTTCATATTTGCGAAACGAATCTTCGCTAAACCACAGCGTGTCATCGGCATCAAATGCAACTACGTCAAACATAATTATCGATGCAAAGCGTTTAAGTAGTTGTACACCGTGATGCGTGAAACCTTCATTGCATCGGCTACATCTTCTACTGCACGTCGCAAGATGAATGCACCCTGTTCGTCAAGAAGGCGGATGGCCTTCTGCTTGTCATTACGTGAAAGATCGGACAACTTGTTTCCTAGTTCGCGTTCCACGATTTCGATAATTCGATCGAGTGCTCCATGTAGAGGTGGCAGCCTGATCCCGGCGATGACCGAACCCTCCCACTTCAGTTCAATGTCACCTGCGGCGAGATTGTCGCGAGCAACGAGCGAAGCACCAACTGCATCAATAAGTGGTCGCGCAGCAACAACCACTGGATGATCGTGGGGAACGGTCATGCCTGTGAGTCCTCGATGGACCCAACGTCAACACTGACAAAGGTTGCGCCGTTTGCATATGCAGCGCGCATGAGGTCGGCTACAGCTTCAGGTAATTCCGATTTAGGGACGGAAAAAGATGAACCAAACGGTCCGAATTCAACAATCAGCCCGCGCTTTTCGACCGCGGCAACTGCTGCTGTCACATGCGCCCCGGGAGCGCCTTCGATGAATGGTTCAATGGTGAATTCCACGGTCAGCATGCACCCATCGTAAACAATTCGGCTTCGTTGCGTACCATTGCCCTATGGCCACAACACCACTTTCACAGCCCGCAATTGAGCGCCACGGCAACGCAACTGGCGTTCAACAACAAGCCGCAGGAATGCTCGAGTACGCGCGTTCCATTCGTCGCGACCTCCACGTGTGGCCAGAAATTGGTCTTGATCTTCCGAAAACTCGTGAACGCGTTTTGGAAGCACTCGATGGACTTCCACTCGACATCACTCTGCACAAAACAACAAGCGGCATCGCCGCAATGTTGACCGGCGACAAGCCGGGCCCAACAGTGATGTTGCGCGGTGACATGGATGCATTGCCAATGCCGGAAGACACTGGTCTTGATTTTGCATCAAAGGTTGACAATGTGATGCACGCATGTGGCCACGACACGCACGTTGCCATGCTCGCTGGTGCAGCAAAAATGCTCAGCGAACGCAAAGCAACACTTCCTGGTCGAGTGTTGTTTATGTTTCAACCGGGCGAAGAAGGTTACGGCGGTGCCGAGTACATGCTTGATGAAGGCATTCTCGATGTTGGACCAAATCGTGATGGCAGCGAATCACCGCTCACCGCCGCATACGCATTACACATCACATCTTCATTGCCTGCCGGATTCATTGGCACCAAGGGTGGCCCCATCATGGCGTCCAGTGATGTGTTGCGCATTGAAGTGAAAGGCAAGGGTGGTCACGCGTCGGAACCGTTCCGCACACTTGACCCCGTTCCTGTTGCCTGCGAAATCGTGACAGCACTGCAAGCATTCATCACTCGTCGAATTGAAATTTGGGACCCTGCAGTAATTACTGTCACCAAGTTGATTGCAGGAACTGCAACAAACGTGATTCCTGAAGTTGCTCGAGTTGAAGGAACGATTCGCGCGATGAGTGCAGCCACTCGCAAGAAAGTGCACGATGGTATTAAGCGTGTTGCAGAAGGTATTGCTGCCGCACACGACATGGAAGCAACCGTTGAAGTTGTGCTCGGCTACCCCGTCACTGTAAACGATGGACCATCTGCAGACTTCGCACTCGATGTTGCCGAAGCAATTGTGGGAAACAAAGCTGCGGTACGAATGCCGCACGCGGTTATGGGTGCTGAAGATTTCAGTTACGTGTTGGAAAAGAAGCCTGGTGCAATGGTGTTCCTCGGTGGCACGCCACACGACAAAGACTTCCGCACTGCAGCACCAAACCACTCCAACCGCGTGATGTTTGAAGAAGACGCAATGATCACCGGCATGTCGGTGTACTCATCACTTGCTCTTCGCACTCTTGGCGTCACCCTTGACTAGAGGCACAAACACCCAACCAACAGGGGGCAAACGGCCCCTTGACGGCATTCGAGTACTCGATTTCACCCGTGTGCTTTCTGGGCCTCATGCCACGCGCATGCTGTCTGATTTAGGCGCAGAAGTCATCAAAGTGGAGCCGCCTGAAGGCGACCTCACACGATTTGCCCAGCCTCGCGTGAATTCACTGTCGAGTTATTTCATTCAGCAAAACATCGGCAAACAAAACATTTCGCTCGACTTGTCGAAGCCCGAAGCTTCAGCACTCATCATGCGTCTCATTCCATTTTGCGATGTTGTGGTGGAAAACTTTCGTCCAGGCGTCATGAGCCGACTTGGTCTCAACACTGAGCGCATGATGGAAGCAAACAGTCGGCTTATCGTCGCCTCAATTAGTGGTTATGGAGCAACTGGTCCGTGGCAAAATCGTCGCGCATATGCACCGGTAGTAAATGCAGAAACTGGAATTACGAAACACCAAGGTGATGCACAGCGGCGCGCACATGCAAACGACCCACACAGTCACGGCGATGTGTACACCGCACTCGAAGCATCATCAGCAATTCTTGCTGCGCTGTATCAACGCGAACACACAGGCGTTGGTCAATACATTGATATTTCCATGGCTGAAACCATGTTGTACGTAAACGAACACGCGCACGATCAGTTGTGGGACAAACCAGTTCCGGCAGGGTCCATTCGTTCGTTCCAACCAGCCGACTACCCCGTGCTTACCGTTGCCGATGGTTCACAAGTTGTTGTCAGCGGACATCCAGCGGAACGTGGAACCTTTGACTATTTCGTTGCAGCAATGGAACAACCTCACCTATTGAACGATCCTCGCTTCACTGACATTCCTGAACGACTCGAAAACTTTGCAGCCCTCATGGATTTGTTACGTGCATGGGCGCTTACTGTTCCCGACACCGACGAAATTGAACGGCGCTTGGCAAAGAATCAATTGGCTGTTGGTCGACTGCGCAGTGTTGCGGAAGTTGCCGCTACCGATTGGGCTGCCGAACGTAATGCGATTATTGATGTGAGCGACAGAGGCAACTCAACGGTGCGCATCCCAAACAGTCCATGGCATTTTTCGGGATCGGATACCACCACACAAGGCATCGTGAAATACCGCGGCGAAGACAACCACCATGTGTTTCACGAC
>CAITUB010000179.1 GCA_903895515.1 uncultured Acidimicrobium sp.
CATCGTGCCAGTAAAAACATACTCCCAAGCATTTTCAGGACTTCCATGGATGCCAAGTGGCCGCATTGTTTCAGTGCCACACCGTGGTGAGTTTTTTGTGCGTTATGCACAACACGAAAACGCAAATGCCCCGGTGGTGGTATTGCTGCATGGCTGGACAGGAAATGCAGACATCAACTTCTTTCCTGTGTACGCAGAACTCGCGCAGCAGTGTTCACTAGTTGCTATTGATCATCGTGGGCACGGTCGCGGTCTACGCACCAATGATCGGTTCACACTTGAAGATTGTGCCGATGACGCCGTTGCGATCATGGATGAACTGGGCCTTGCGTCGGTTACTGCAGTCGGTTATTCCATGGGTGGACCCATCGCCATGCTCATGAGCAAGCGTCACCCAACGCGTGTGCATTCATTGGTGTTATGTGCAACCGCATTGGAGTGGAGCGCTACGCGCAACGAACGCGCGCGTTGGAAGATTGGGCGAGTCGTATCACCGCTGTTTCGCATGCTCTCCACACCGCGAGTTATCGATCGCTACATCAAGCACAAAATTCCGCGATCAAGCTCGGCAGCAACTCTGCGTTCATGGTTGGTTTCAGAAATTCGACGAAATGATTCGTGGACTATCAATCAAGCAGGTCGAGCACTATCAAAACACGACGCTCGGCCGTGGGCGGGAACACTTGGTGTGCCAACAGTCAGCATTGTCACATCACGCGATTCACTTGTTGCGCCGCGTAAGCAACACAATCTTGCCCAGGCAACGCATGCAACAATCATTGAAATTGATGGCGATCACTTGGTTAACTGGCAAAAGCCAGAAGTGTTTACTGCTGCGGTGGTTGACGCGATTCGTCGAGTGCGCGCATAAGCGACTCAATCTGATCACGTAGTTCTTCAACTGTCACCACGTTTGACAACGCGAAACGCACACTGGCAAGTTCGCGGGCAAGAAACTCGGCGTTCGCCTGCGTTGCTGCAGCCATTGCGCGGTCGGTCTCTGCCTGCCTACGGTCGCGAATTTCTTGGCGGTTTTGAGCAAGCAAAATGAGCGGCGCTGCGTAAGCGGCCTGCACTGAAAACATCAGGTTCAACAAAATGAATGGGTATGGGTCCCAGCGCAACGCCACGAATGCAACGTTGAGCAACACCCAGATGATGACCAAGAAGGTCTGCACCATAAGGAAGCGGGCAGAACCCAAGTTTCGAGCAATGGTTTCACTGAATTGCCCGAATGCATCTGGGTCGTAGTGAATGCCAAGAACCGGGCGGCGCTTGCGTGGTCGTGCGAGGTCGCTGCGCTTCATGATGTTGCTCCAGCAATTGGGCGGCGACGCCAGTTAGCAGGCAACGTGCGGTCGAGCACGTCGTCAACCGTGATTGCGCCGAGCAAGCGGTTGTTTGCGTCGCATACAGCAACAGCAAGCAAGTTGTATGAAGCAAGGCGTTCGGCTACTTCGCGTTCGGTCATGGTTGGACTAATGGTTGCTTCCATTTCCACACACTGACCAAGAGTCAACTGTGGCGATTCGCGGAGGAGTCGCTGAAAATGCACGACACCCAAATACGTTCCGGTTGGTGGGTAGTGCGGCGCATGTGCAACAAATACCTGTGCAGCAATGGACACCAAAATTTCTGGTTCACGAATTTGTGCAAGCGCATCGGCAACCGTTGCGTCAGGTGACATCACAATGACGTCCGGTGTCATCAACGAACCTGCAGTGCCTTCTGCATACGACAACAACTGACGCATGGTTTCGGCGTCGTCGTCATCCATGGCTTCAAGAACACGGCTGCGTTGTTCGCCAGGCATTTGCGCCAGCAAGTCGGCCAAGTCGTCAAATTCCATTTCCTCGAACACGTTGGTCAAACGCTCCATGTCAAGCCCTTCAATCAGGCGCAACTGTTCGTCTTCTGGCAACTCTTCAAGCACGTCGGCCAAGCGCTCGTCGTCCATTGCTGCAGCAACAAGTCGACGCTGTTCAAGTGGAAGCGCGCGAATAACGGCAGCAACATCGCTTGGGTGCATGTCGCGCAAACGCGCAGCTTCAGCAGCAAGTGCAGTTTGTGGCGCAAACATGTGCGCAATGTGTTCCCAATCAACAAGGCGATAACTCGGACGCGGGTTTAACAAACTGCGTTTCGCAAGTCGAACCTTGGTGATGTGCCAACCCGGGCTGCGCCCAGATTGAAACGCAAGTGCCACGTCGCTGACAGTTTCGTCACCAATTTTTTGATCCAAAATTTCACGGCCAAGCAAACGCTCACCGTCGCGTGCCCGAAATGGGTTCAGGTCTACGTCCCACGACTTCAGGCGGGCGCCCGAGTTGTCGAGCGAGGCAATTCGGCTGGCGCTGACAAAAATGCTGCGGCGCTGGCTGGTGGCAACAAAACCCAAGACGCGAGGGGCCTCGGTGGCGCGACCGGAAACCACCACGATGTCATCGATCTTGCCGATGGGGGCTCCGCCAGTGTCGAGAAGAGGTAGGCGCATGACCCGAAATGCGTAAATGAGTTCGCCGACCATGTAACGAAGGCTACCTGCGACCTTTTGGCGAAGCCCGTGATTTAGCCAAGCCCGTTTGGAGTGTTGGCCACTTCAACCGCTACCCTTAGAGACCGCCGTACGGGGACGTAGCTCAGTTGGCTAGAGCACCTGCTTTGCAAGCAGGGGGTCGTGGGTTCGAGTCCCATCGTCTCCACCAATGAAGTAGTGCCAATGAGGAAATTGGCATGCCCGTGGGGCAAACTAAAGTCGCAGCAACGGACCATTCCGTCGCATTCAGCGCACACCCGTGAGGAGATTTCACGTCATGACTACCGCAGTAATTGTTGATGCAATTCGCAGCCCGCTCGGACGCCGCAATGGCAAATTGAAGAACTGGCACCCAGTAGACCTCGCATCCGAAATCATGCAGCAACTCGTTCAGCGCAACGATCTCGATCCAGCGCTTATTGATGACGTAGTTATGGGTTGCGTAATGCAGGTTGGCGAGCAGAGCCTCAACGTTGCACGTAACGCAGTGCTTGCAGCTGGTTGGCCCGACACGGTTCCAGGCACCACCATCGACCGCCAGTGTGGTTCAAGTCAGCAAGCTGCACACTTCGCTGCACAAGGCGTCATCGCCGGTGCGTACGACATTGTTGTTGCCAACGGTGTTGAAGTGATGTCACGAGTTCCAATGGGAGCATCTGTTGCTGATCGCAACTTTGGTTTCCCGTTCGGTCCTCGCGTACAGGCACGTTACGAATCAGTTGGTGGACTTGTTGGTCAAGGCATCTCGGCAGAAATGATTGCTGAAAAGTGGAACATCAGCCGCGATGAACTCGATGCATTTGGTGTTCGTTCACAGGAATACGCCGCACGCGCAACACGCGAGGGTCGCTTCCAGAACGAAATCATTCCGGTGCTCGACACTGAAGGCGCCATGATGAGCCAAGACGAAGGTCTTCGTGAAACCACCATGGAATCACTTGGAAAATTGAAGCCATCATTTCGTCCAGTTGAAGAAGGTGGCCGCGTTACCGCAGGTAACTCATCACAAATCACAGACGGTTCCGCAGCATTGCTCATCATGAGCGAAGAAAAAGCAAAGCAGCTTGGCTTAAAGCCACGCGCACGTTTCGTGCAATTTGCAATGGCCGCCGAAGATCCGCGTTATATGTTGACCGCACCAATTCCAGCAACAAAGAAAGTGTTGGAGCGCGCAGGACTCACCATGGACGACATCGACCTCGTGGAAATTAACGAAGCGTTTGCGTCAGTGGTTTTGGCGTGGGAAAAAGAATTGCACCCAGACATGAGCAAAGTGAACGTGAACGGTGGTGCAATTGCACTTGGTCACCCACTTGGCGCATCGGGTGCTCGCCTCATGACCACATTGTTGAACGAACTTGAGCGCACCGGTGGTCGCTACGGTTTGCAAACCATGTGCGAAGGCGGCGGCATGGCGAATGCCACCATCATCGAACGCCTCTAAACAGGATTACGTTCATGTTCGGAACCGTCATCTGGTTCCTTGTCGGTGTCTTCATGCTGATGATTATTTGGCGCACCGGCATTGGCATGTTGCGCAGTATGACTTCGCCGTTGCCTGCACCGCCTCCAGCAGGGGAAATGCGCAGAATTAATGTGCGTTATCGCTGCGGAGTATGCGGTGTGGAATTACGCATGGTGATGGCGCCAGACCAAGACCCACCGCCACCACGGCATTGCCTTGAAGATATGGACTTTGTTGCCCCTATTGAATGAGGGCTAGTGATATTTGGTGGCAGTAAACAAGCCACCAAGCACACACGCAAGGCCACCAAAGAGGTACCAATTGCTACGGCCACCTGGCACCAAGCCAAGGTAATAAAACAAGATGACGAGTGCGCCAAGACCAAGCAGCACGAACATCAGCACAGGAACCCATGGTGGGCTCACGCGTACTTGTCGGGCGATTGGCGGGGTGTAGCGCGATGAGGCTTCAGCAACGGTGTTGCCGTGCATCGACTTTGGGTCTGCGTGATCAAGACGATGTGTCTCGTGCAAGCGGTGATTAGGTTGCGTTCCCTTTGGAGTGGTGCGTCCGCCGGTACGTCGTTTGTTTGGCGCCATGAGACTTTCAGTGTAGATCAAAAATGAGGTTTCACTCGGGCCATTGTTCTGGCAGGCTTACTGCGTGGCACGCATTCTGGTAATCGACAACTTCGACAGTTTTGTGTACAACCTTGTGCAATATTTGGGAGAACTTGGCGCGGAACCTGTAGTTATTCGCAACAACGAAATGTCGGTTCATGAAGCTGCTGCGTTGCAACCAGACGGCGTGTTGCTGTCGCCTGGCCCTGGTCGTCCGGAAGATGCTGGAATTTTGTGTGATGCCATTCTCGAGTTTGCAGGCAAGGTTCCTGTATTTGGCGTGTGCCTTGGTCATCAAGCAATAGGTCAGGTGTACGGCGGAAATGTTGTGCGCGCACCCGAGTTATTGCACGGAAAAACTTCGCCAATTCATCACTTCAACGACGGAGTGTTTGCGGGTTTACCAAACCCCATGCCGGCAACTAGGTATCACTCGCTCATCATTGAACGAGAAACGCTTCCCGAAGTGTTGAATGTGACTGCGCAAACGGATTCAGGAATGATCATGGGTGTGCGTCACCGCGAACTCGATGTTGAGGGAGTGCAGTTTCACCCCGAAAGTATTCTCACCACTTCGGGTCACGACATGATCGGTAACTTCGTACAACGCGTTGCAGCGTTTGCTCGTTAATTCGATAACGCGCGACCCACAATCAACATCACTTTCGATCCAGGGTTTACCTGCGTGTCGGGTTGCAAACTTTGTGAGATAACCAAGCCGTCGTTTTCGTCTCCGGCTGGCACATTTTGATAGCGAACTTCCCACACCAAACCTGCTGCATTTAGCGCTGATTTTGCAGAGGCTTCAGATTGTCCTGCAACATCGGGAACTGTGGATTGATTACCACCACCAGAAATAACGAGTGTGAGGTTGCTGCCAGCTGCAACTGTTGTGCCAATTGCTGGGTCGGTGCGAATGACGCGCCCCTTGGCAATGGTGGAACTGGTTTCTTCGGCAAGAGTGACGTTTAGCAAAAACGGCGCACCAACGAGTACTTGTTGTGCAGCCTCTGATGTCTGACCTTCAACGTTAGGAATGGCTACCTCTGGCCCGCCTTTGGAAACCACCACTCGAATGGCGGTTCCTGCTGGAAGCATCACGGTTGCAGCTGGGTCTTGAGAAATGATTTGACCGGCCGGCGTGGTGGGGTCAACACGTTCTTCAGCAATTTCAATGGTTAAACCAACGGCTGCAGCTTCACTCACGGCTGCGTCGTACAGCAATCCTTGAATTGGGGGCACCATGATCGTTCCAGTGCGTGGTGCAAACGTAAGTGTCACCGAGTCACCAGCGTGAAAAGTTTCCCCTGCAGCTGGGCTTTGGTCATACACCACACCCGGTGCGACGCCATCTTTAGGAAGCTCGTTTGGCACAACGGTTAGACCAAGTGCAGCAAGTTGTTCCTGGGCTGCATCAATGGACATGTTCACCACCGATGGAAGAGTTGCGTCGCTTCCTCCACCAATGAAGCGAACAGCGAACACAAGGATGGCTAGTAAAGCAATTGCCACCACTGCGCCACCAAACACCATGGTCGCAGGCTTCTTCGCGTCAATCATGTCGAGGCTGTCCTCGTATGGCGGCAACACAACTACGGGAATTTCTGCGGTGTCTGACAGATTCGTTGTGGCGACAACGCCTCGGGCATCGGTGAGTGCGAGTGTTTCCACACCATCAAGAATGCGGCGAACATCTTCACGCACCAGCATGGCGTTTTCGTAACGACGCTGTTCATTTTTCGCCATGCATTTGGCGACCACGGATTCGAA
>CAITUB010000180.1 GCA_903895515.1 uncultured Acidimicrobium sp.
CGCGAAGCCTGTTGCCGCAATCGACATTGGCACCAACTCCACCAACCTGCTCATTGCCGATGCGCAAGGCAACGACATTGCCCGCGAAGTGCATGTCACAGGTTTGGGTCGCGGAGTCGTGCACAACAACATGTTGAACGAAGATGCGATCGCGCGAACCATTTCGCGTCTCCAGCACTACGCAGACCTCATTGCGCAGCACGAAGTTGGCGCGGTTCGCGTTACTGCAACCGAAGCGTGTCGGCGTGCAACAAACGCTGCGGTGTTTCTGGATCAAGCCGAAGCAGTTCTTGGTACTCGCCCGCTCGTCATCGCGGGCACCGAAGAAGGACGCCTTGCTTATGCGGGCGCACTGTCTCACCTTCCTGCGCACGATGGCATCACCCTTGTTATCGATATTGGCGGCGGCAGTACCGAAATCATGATCGGTGAAACAACATTGCAACACGCCGTAAGTTTTCCTTTCGGCACAGTGGTGTTAACCGAAAGCCATTTGTCCCACGACCCGCCTCGCCCGGAGGAACTCACGAATGCAATTGGTTTCGTTACCGACTTCATGGATGACCTCATTCGCGATCACCCGGAAGTTTTGAGTGCCACGCGCGTGGTGGGCGTTGCAGGCAGCATCGTCACCATTGCTGCAGTAGAAATCGGGCTACAAGAATTTGATGCAACCGCACTGCACGGTGCGCGCATGACACGCGAAAATGTAGAGGAAGTGTTTAGAACGCTGGCCACCGAAACGCTTGCCAACCGCAAATTCAACCCTGGCCTTCCAGCAGACCGCGCCGATGTCATTGTTGGCGGGTGCTGCGTTTTGGTAGGTGTCATGCGCAAGTTGCGAATACCTGAAATTATGGTGTCGGTGAATAACTTGCTTGACGGATTAGTGCGCGATGAATTGGGTCTTTCGTGACCGGGTACTCGCGACCAATCGGTCACCCTGCAGGAATCATTTCCTCGAACGGACCACTTCGCTTGTTTGGTCGTCGCATCATGCTTCGCCCACTTGTGGCAACCGATTTTGAGGCATGGAGCGAAGTTCGCTTACGTAACGGTGAATGGCTCACCAAATGGGAGCCAATGCCGCTCATCACGTCACCCGACCCGGCAATTAGCCGCGATGCGTTTACCAATCGCTGTGCAGCGCGTGACAGAGAGCGCCAAGCAGGAAATGCATATTGCCTGGGATTGTTTGTCAACAATGTGTTTGCAGGCGAAGTCAACCTGAATGGCGTCGTGCGCGGCGCAATGCAAAGCGGCACTATTGGTTACTGGATTGACGAAGCCAAAGCCGGCAACAGCTACATGTCAGAAGCAGTGCTGGTGCTTGCCAAGTTTGCATTCGACGAACTTCGCTTGCACCGCGTTGAAGTGTGCATTATTCCGCGCAATGCTGCCAGCCATCGCGTTGTCGAGAAACTTGAACTACGCCATGAAGGTATCGCCGAGCGGTTCCTTGAAATAAATGGTGTATGGGAAGATCACGTTCGCTACGGATTGACCATTGAAGAATGGCAAACTCGCCGCGAAGAACTTTCCACAACCTGGCTCTAAGTTGCTAGGCAACTTCGCGTAGGCGCTCTATCTCTAACACTCGTTGCTTGCGTGCAACTTTGCGTCGCTTCCATTGTTTTGTCTTCCAGTGCTTGAACTGTTGGCGACGCGATTGCTCACGACCAATCTCTGCATCGTGATGATGCATTCCTTTCCAAGCGATACCTGGTTCATCCACATCTTCGGGTTCGACACCATGGCTCACCATGTTTGCCACCACGTGCAATTCTGAATTCACGCGATGACGCTCATTGTGGGCGT
This sequence comes from uncultured Acidimicrobium sp., assembly GCA_903895515.1. Lineage (GTDB taxonomy): Bacteria > Actinomycetota > Acidimicrobiia > Acidimicrobiales > Ilumatobacteraceae > UBA3006. Next base: position 1,819 of record CAITUB010000180.1, read on the forward strand.
GTGCCCGAAGTTCCACCTTTGGTGGAAACACCGTTGTCCGGTGATCGTGACGCTTGCTCATTGCTTCCCCCGCCTTCTGTGTTTGTGACACTGACGAAATCCACTAGCTAGGTCTTACTGATGCCAACATACACCTCGTGGCGACGTTGGCAAGTCACTGACCGCTTTTGTGAGCGAAGCCTTATTTCTTGCTGATCTTGGCCTGCAATGCTGCAAGACGTTCGGCGAACCATGGCTGGCGTGTGCTCCACAACTGCGGCGTCAGTTCGCGGGCCACGGCTTCTGGGTGCGTGTCCACATCGGCCATTGCGGCAATGGTCTTCTTCGTTTCAATGACCAACTCGCGAGGTGCACTTGCTGCACGTTTTGCCAATTCGTGTGCAGTTGCAAGCAACTTGTCGTCGTCAACACACTTGTATGCAAGGCCAACGCGTTCTGCTTCTGCACCATCGTAAATTTCACCAAACAATACGGCGGCCGATGCAACTTGCGGCCCAACGATTCGACGCAACATCCACGTGTGCCCACCACCTGGGTGAATGCCAAGTTGCAAAAAGCGCGTGTCAAACTTTGCGCGTCTCGCAGCAATGCGCACGTCGCAACCAAGCGCCAGGTTCATGCCGGCTCCAACTGCTGCGCCGTTCACTGCAGCAATTGTTGGCAACGGACTGCGGGCAATGCGCAAGAAACCTTCGTAAATAACGCCAAGTGACTCGCCGTCGGCTTCGGCCAAGTTGCCCAAGTTCGCTCCCGCACAAAACGCTGGAGCAGTTCCCGTAACCACGAGCGCGCCAACTGCCGGATCGCTTTCAATGCGGTCCATTGCCGCAACTATTTCGGCCACCATTGGCGCGGTCATGGTGTTGCGCTCGTCTGGGTTGTTCAACGTGATGGTGGCAACACCATCTGCAATTTCAAGGAGGACCAAAGACATGGCACAAGGTTAGCGAGTACCCTAAATACGCATGCTTGACCACGTGTTTACTGATGCAATTGGCGCCCTCCGCGATGCATTCAGCAATGCCTACCTTGAGCGCCAGGCATTTGAAGAACACTTTCAATCAGACATCCTGCTTGGCGACTTGGTGTGGGAAACCACCTACGGCCTGCCGGGCGAGGGCCTACCTCCTCGCGTTGTTGCGCACATCACGTTGAACTGGCCAAGTTGGAGTCAGGCCACCTATAGGCAGTGGTACATCGAAGAAGAGATCGATCAACAGCCAGCAATCGAAATTGAAGTGGTGTTTCGCATTCAACGCTTGGCTGAACAGCCAGCCCCTTCAATTGTTGACAGCATTGCCGCACCGCACAGCCCATCCATCGGTGCCGAGCAGTTAGAGCGTGACAACATCACGATTGAAATCAGCCATCCAACACATGGCGAGCGCAATGCCGACTTCGCACTCGAAATTACCTACGAAGGCCAATACGAACTTGCGGAAGAAACACTGATTGATGGCGCGAGCAAAGTACTGGACGAACACTTTGGCGTGCTTGGTGCATGGGTGGCTTCAACATTGGTGAAGCTTGGCGATCTGAAGCTTGCGTTTGTTCCTGCTGACGAAAACTAATTAGCGGTTGCGTTCGGCAACTGCATGCACTTCAATTCCACCGCGCGGATGCTGCGTGAGTTGCACTTTCACCCAGTTTGGTTTCACCGTAACCATGACTTCGTTGGCAATTTCGGCAGCCAATGCTTCGGCGAACACTGCCATGTTGCGGAAGCGCCAGAGGTACAACTTCAGCGACTTTGACTCGATGCAGAACTTGTCGGGGCTGTATTCAATAACCACGGTTGCAATATCTGGCTGCGCAGTGACTGGACAAATTGATGACACCTCGTCGCTCGTGAAGCGAACCAGCGTGACATCTGCAGGCGCAGGAAACACTTCAACGTGATCAATTGGAGCGCGAACTGTTGTACCTAAAACCGTGAGGTTGTCGTGATCGTTACTAGCCATAACTACGAGCGTAGATGTTCTGGAATGAGTGTGCTGAGTTGCACGAGTGGTCGTGGCCCAACGTGTGTGATCACTTCCGAAGCAGACATCGAACCGAGTCGTCCGCAATGCTCAATGGCCATACCGCGTGTGAAGCCGTACAAGAAACCTGCTGCGTATTGGTCTCCTGCGCCAGTTGCGTCAATTACCCAGTCAACTGGTTCTGGTTCAATGTGCACCAAGTCATGACCGTTAATGACAACCGAGCCGCGCTTATCGCGTGTGACCGCGCCAAATTCGCAATCACTGCGCAATTGCTCGAGTGATTCTTCATAGGAAGTTTGATACAACGACTGCAATTCAAATTCGTTGCAGAACAACACGTCGATGTCATTCAAAATGAGATCAAGGAAGTCTTCGCGGTGGCGGTCTACGCAGAATGAATCGGACAACGTCAGTGCAACTTTGCGTCCGGCCTCGTGCGCATATTTTGACGCCATTTTGAACGCGGCCTTTGCTTCATCGCGATCGAACAAGTACCCCTCAAGGAATAACACTGCACCTGACTGCACAGCTTCGCGCGAAATATCTGCTGGCTCGAGCAACGATGCTGCACCAAGGAACGTGCTCATACTGCGCTGACCATCTGGAGTTACCGCAATAATGCATCGACCAGTCGGCTCGGTTGCGCTCGTTGCACCCGGGTGAAAACCAACGCCAACTTTGTCCATGTCGGCACCGAACACACGACCCAATTCGTCATCTGCAATTTTGCCAATGAAGCCTGCTCGCCCACCCAAACTGGCAAGACCGTATGCAGTGTTCGAAGCAGAACCACCGCTTGTTTGCGTTGGGTTACTAATACGTGAATACAAGTGAGCGGAACGATCCGCATCCACCAATGTCATTGAACCTTTGACAACATCTTCGTTCACCAAAAATTCATCGGGAACAGCGGCAATCACATCGACTAAGGCATTACCAATTGCTACGACGTCGTAGCGAACCCCGTCGCCACGGGTGATGTCGATTGGTGGCACGTGGGGAAACTCTAGTTGCTCACCCAGTACCGTGCTCCTATGGGTTCACTGTCCACCACACGTCGAGCCCACCCAGACGCTCACATCCTCATTGGCACCAGAGCTATCCGCGGGTTCGTTGATGGCATTGCCTATGTCATCTTGCCCGCATTCCTTTTGCACCTTGGCTTTAGCGGTACCCAAATAGGTGCTGTCATTACAGCGTCGCTCCTTGGGTCTGCCGCCCTCACGCTTTCAGTAGGAGTATTCGCCCATCGCTTTTCTCCTGCCCGCCTGCTCACCATGTCATCACTGCTCATGATCGTCACTGGGTTCGCATTCGGCATGGCTTCGGCCTACGGGCTGCTACTCGTCATTGCCGCGGTGGGAACCATGAACCCAAGCGCGGGCGATGTGAGCGTGTTTCTTCCACTCGAGCAATCACTGTTGTCTTCAAGCATCAAAGACAGCGACCGAACGTCGGTGTTTGCCGTATACAACTTGTCGGGTTCACTCATTGGATCAATTGGTGCGTTAAGCGCTGGCATTCCCGTGTGGATTGCAACTTCACAACATCGATCCACCGACTTTGGTCACCGCGCAAGTTTCATGTTGTACGGCATTGCAGGAATTGCAGTACTTGTGTTCTATTTGCGACTCTCTCTCGTCTCTCGAGACACGCCAACCAAGGCCGATCGAGCTCTTGGCGAGTCGAAACGTATCGTCTACAAACTTGCAGCGCTGTTTAGTTTGGATTCATTTGGTGGAGGTTTTGCCACTCAAGCAATCTTTGCGCTGTGGGTGTACCGCCGATTCGAACTCTCGAGCGCCAATTTGGGAATGATCTTTTTCGCCGCAGGAATGTTGTCGGCAGTGTCTTCGCTGCTTGCTGTAAAAATTTCTCAACGCATTGGCTTAGTGCGCACCATGGTGTTCACACACATTCCCGCCAGCGTGTTGCTCATTGGGGTTGTTCTCGCACCAAATGTGTGGGTGGCAATGGGATTATTTATTGCGCGCGGTCTGCTCTCGCAAATGGATGTACCGGTGCGCACCAGTTACGTGATGGCCGTGGTGTCTCCGCGTGAACGCGCGGCGGCTGCCAGCATTACCAATGTTCCACGCAGCCTCGCATCGGCGCTTCCACCAATTGCTGCTGGATGGATGCTCGATCAATCCAACTTCGCTTGGCCGCTGCTTATATGCGCAGCACTAAAAATTACCTACGACTTGCTGTTGCTGTGGCAGTTTCGCCACATTCGACCACCCGAAGAGCAGTAACGATTAGCGAACTGAAGCTTTCAGTTCACCTTTCACAACTTTTTGTTGTAGCTCGCGCTTCAAGAACTTGCCCGCAGCGTTGCGCGGTAGTGCCTCGTTCATGATGACAACCTGGGTTGGAATCTTGTACTTGGCAATCTTTTCGTCCAAGAAAGCCCACAGTTCTTCTGGGGTCAACGTCATACCGTCGTTCGGCAAAATAGCCACGCCAACTTCTTCACCCAAGCGCTCGTGTGGAACGCCAAACACTGCAGCTTCGTGTACTGCTGGGTGTTCGTAAATTGCGCTTTCCACTTCGGCGCCGTACACGTTGTCGCCAGCACGAAGAATCATGTCCTTCACGCGGTCTTCTACATAGACGTATCCATCGGCATCAAGGCGACCTAAGTCGCCCGAACGCAACCAGCCATCAACAATGGTTTCGGCGGTTGCATCTGGTCGATTCCAGTATCCGCGAATGAGCATTGGACCAAAGAACCAAATTTCACCCGACTGCCCTGTTGGAACTGGCTTCAAATTTTCGTCGCGAACTTCGACGATCATTGGCCATGTTGCGCGACCAGTGCTAGTTGGGTGCGACAAGTAATCGGAGCCCGTAATTGCTGGCCCAAACGCATTGGTCTCGGTCATGCCGTAACCCAACTGTGGGTTGCCGTTCTTTACCTTGTCGTTCACTTTGCCAACGAGTGATGTTGGCGAAGGTGCTCCACCGCCGCCAACTGCACGCAGGCTTGAGGTGTCATATTTTTCGAACGCTGGCGAGTTCACCAAGTCCCAACTTTGCGTTGGCACGCCAACAAAGTTGGTGATCTTTTCGCGCTCAATCATTTCCAGTGCCTTTTCAGCGTCCCACTTGTACATGATGGCCAGTTTCAAACCAGCCACGAAACAACTCATCATCACAGGAACACAACCCGTTACGTGGAATAGAGGAACGATCAAGATGAATGACGTTGGTACATCTGGTCCATCAACTTCTTTGAGTTTTGTTCCCGACATAAGGAACACGTTGTTGCGCGCAGAAAACGCAAAGATGGATGACAGGATGGCGCGATGTGTTGACACTGCACCTTTCGGGCGTCCAGTTGTTCCAGAGGTATACAAAATAGTGGCGTCATCGTCTGGCTGAATATCTGCGCCTGGGTGCTTGTCACCAAGTGGCAACACGTCTTCCCACTTATCAACGCCAGCCGGCAATGGCTTCTCTGCGCGAACTACCAACACCTTGATGTTCTTCTTCACGCAACTTGCAGCACCAATGTCGAAACGTTGCTGATCGCAAATGAGCACCGTTGCACCGGAGTCTTCAAGTGCGAAATCCATTTCGTCTTCTGTCCACCATGAGTTCATGGACACGTTGATGGCACCAACAGAAATAATCGCCGCAAATGACATGACCCATTCAGGAAAGTTGCGCATGGCAACCGCAATTCGGTCACCTTTTTTCACGCCGTAGGTGTTCACCAAGAGAGAAGCAAGCGCATCAATTCTGTCCATTGCTTGGGTAAAGGTGAATGTCTCGTTTTCATATACAAGAAATGGCTTATCGCCGTGGGCGCGAGAGCCAGCAAACAGTTGCCCGAGGTGCGTTGGAGCATTCTTGAATACACGAGTCTTCACTCCGCGCACTTCTGCATCAATCAATTCAAAAATCTGACCTGGGCCGGTTATTGCAGCATTGGCTTCTAGGAATGTCATCGACATGTTGGTGTACCCCCGCGAAAAATAGTAGCGGGCAAGGGGTTCGTGGCTCTAAGCCACAGGAACAATCGAGTCGCGAATTAGTAGGTGCGACGGAACTGCGAAAGGTAACGCTCGTTGTCGCGCTTCACTCGCATTTGCACCAGCACGTAGCAATAGCCAACGAGGGCCAGCAGGCTGAGAATGAAGGTGTACACAAATGCGCTCGAACCGGTAGCGACTCCAAGCATCAACGATGCAGCGCTCGTTCCAGAAAGACCAAATACCAAGTTCTGGCGCTTCTGGCGCTGAACAGCTACAGGTGAAACATTCTGTGGGCGATATTGCGGACGAGTGTTGGACTGGCGAACAAGAGCCCCAGTCATCGAACCGTAAGCGGCTGGGCGCTGTGCACGACCGGCAGGACGCTGCTGGGTTGGAGCGAGTGGACGAGCCATGCCACGAAGTTGTTGCTGTGGGTATCGACCGCCTGCGCTTTCGAGGTGGTTCAGCTGACGACGGAAGTTTGTCACTGAGTTAGCTGGCGAACCATTGAGTCGCGCACGAACCAAAGGTGGGAGCAAGACAGCAAGCCAAGCTGCGCCCACAATGAGAAGAATCAATTTGCTCATGAGATCTCAATTGTATTACAGAATTGCAACAAAACGGACAACGTGGGGTGAATCGTCCTGTTTTTAGCCCGATTATTGGCCGTCAGCCCGCTTGTATGGGCCGCTCTTGCCACCCGTCTTTTCCCACAGGGCCAAGCCCTCTATGGACATTGCCTTGTCGGCGCTCTTGCACATGTCGTAAATGGTGAGGGCTGCCACCGAGCACGCGTGGAGAGCTTCCATCTCCACCCCAGTGCGATCCACGGTGTCGACTTGGGCCTCGATGGCCACGAACGTGTCGCCAACTTCAAAGTCGATGCGCACTGCGCCAAGTTGCAGCGGATGGCACAACGGAATCATGTCGCTCGTGCGCTTGGCGGCCATGATGCCGGCAATTCGTGCGGCAGCAATCACATCGCCTTTCGGAATGTCCTTGCTGGAAATTGCAGCGGCAGTTTCTGGCTTCATGTTTACGGTGCATCGTGCAACTGCGCGTCGTGCGGATGCACTCTTTGCCGTCACATCCACCATGTGCGCATTACCCGACTCATCAAGGTGCGTGAACTCTGGAGTGTTACCCATGTTCATCCGCCAATCTGACTCATTGTTCGGCGCGGGCGAACAAACGTGACGTTGCCAATGTTGTGCCCTGCCCACTTGGTGCCAACTGCGCGCTTAATTTCTGCAGCGATGTCATCATCGGTTGCACCGTTACGCAACAGTTTTCGCAAATCAAATTCCGTGGTTGAGAATAAGCATGTTCGAAACTGTCCGTCGGCAGTAAGTCGCACTCGGTCGCAATCGCCGCAGAATGGTTTTGTCACCGATGGAATTACTCCAACAGTTCCCATGCCATCCAAGTAACGCCAGCGGTCTGCAGGTGCTGCCCCACGCGCGGGTACAAGTTCGAGTGGATACACCTTGGCAATAGTTTCAACAATTTCGTCTTGACCAACAACTTGGCTGTTCTGCCATGTTCCGTCAGCATCGAGTGGCATGTATTCAATGAAGCGAACCTCCACTCCTTTGTTGCGACCAAACGTTGCAAGGTCAACAATTTCATCGTCATTCACTCCGCGCTGAACAACAACATTGATTTTCACCGGCGAGAAGCCCGTAGCAATGGCGGCATCAATTCCATCCAGCACATGCTCAAGTTCGTCACGGCGTGTCATTTCAAAGAAGCGCTGCTTCTTCAATGTGTCAAGGCTGATGTTGATGCGACGCAATCCAGAATCATGGAGTTCTTGGGCAATTAAACGAAGCGTTGCGCCGTTCGTCGTAACGGCCAAGTCGATTGGCTTGCCTGCACGCGGTGAATTTGCAGTAGCTGGAACCTGTAATGCTGCAAGCTTGTTAATCAGCACTGGAAAGTGCGCACGCATGGTTGGCTCGCCACCAGTGAGACGAATGCCGTCTACATCAAAGTACGAAACACAGATGCTGGCAACGCGATGGAGTTCTTCGTACGTCAGCACCTCTTCGCGAGGCAACCATTTCATACCCTCTGCAGGCATGCAGTAGGTACAACGGAAATTGCAGCGATCAGTAATCGAAATGCGCAAATCGCGCACGGTTCGGCCGAACGGGTCAATCAATTCCACGGGCTCAGCCTAGGGTTCGCACCCGTTATACCGTCAGCCCAGCAGGTACACAGGCACGTGCTCGCCTGCCTGCAAGCCATTGCCATCGGGCACTTGTGCAAGACCGTTTGCCATTGCTGTGCTGGCCAATTGGTGACTTCCCTGCGGTCCAGAATCGCGCACGTGCAAGCGACCATCTTCGGCAAACTCACCGAACACGCGCATGAAGTGAATCTTGCCGTCTTGTTTGCGCTTTAACGGAGAATCAAGCACCGCGTGAATTGCAGGTCGCATCAAGTTTTCGGTGTGGCCCATCATTTTGCGCAATGCAGGTCGCGCGAGCAATTCATAACTAATGAGCGAACTCACGGGGTTGCCTGGCAATCCAAAAATAGGAATTGTGCGCCCATCGCTGGATTGCAGTTGACCAAAGGCAAATGGTTTTGCAGGTTTAATCGCCATCTGCATCCATTGCATGGTGGCAATCTTTGACAACACGGCCTTCACCACATCGAAGTCACCCATGCTTACTCCACCGCTTGTCACAATGGCATCGCAGCGTTCCGTAACTTCTCGAAACACACGTTCAAGTTCTGCCTCGTCGTCGCGCACCACTCCAAGGTTGATTACTTCGCAACCCGTTGCAGCAATCATCGAGTCCAACATGGTCAGGTTGCTTTCGCGAATTTGCCCGATGCGCAATGGTGAGCCGTCAACAACTAATTCGTCGCCCGTTGACAACAACGCAACTCTCGCGCGAGGAAACGCGCGCACAGTTCGAGCATTCACACTGGCAAGCACGCCAACACCGGCAGCGTTCAACACCGTGCCAGGAACAAACACTGTTTCTCCCGCACGTACATCGCTGCCCGCATCGCGCACACCATCGTGAACCTTTGCGCTTCGCGAAATGAGCACATGCGTTTCGCCCACTCGCTGCGTGTCTTCAACCATGACCACTGCGTCTGCACCGCTTGGCATTGGCGCACCCGTCATAATGCGAATGGCTTCACCAGCGTTCACGGCAATTTTTGGTTCTGCTCCTGCAGCCAGTGTGTCAACTACTCGCAATTCAACTGGTGTCTGCTCAGTATCTGCAGCGCGCACGGCATAACCATCTACTGCAGTGTTCGAAAACGGCGGTACATCTTCTGTGGCAACAACATCTTGTGCCAAAACTCTGCCGGTCATGTCTGAATAGGCAACCTGCACAGGTGTCAATGGCTTGCAACCAGCCAACACCACTTCTTGAGCCTCATGCAGTGGAATCATCTGTCTGAACGGTATCGCCGCATGACAGGCTGTAGCCATGGTGAACTACCCTGCGCTCGGACCATCTGGACATACTGCCACCTGGAAATCTGTTGATGGCGCGCACGAAAGCACCGTGTCATTGCAGTGGGAAAATGAAGGCTGGACAGCCAATGGAACGCTTGGCGCCGACAACGCACAGTTCGTTATTCGAATGTCGGCAACGTGGATGGTGCAGCAGTTCTTATTGTTCCGCGACTTGGAAGAACCCGACCTGTGGCTTGCAACCGACGGTCACGGCAGATGGGGTGAAATGAACGGCGCTCACCGCACCGAGCTGGATGGGTGCGTCGATATTGACTTACGCGGAACACCGTTTACCAACGTGATTCCGATTCGCCGCCTACCACTGCTGATTGGTCACAGTGCGCAACAAAACGTCATCACTATCGATATTGAAACGCTCGCCGTTGTGGTGAAGCCACAGATGTATACACGCGTAGATGAACACACGTGGCGCTACTTTAGTTTTGCTTCAGATTGCGATGTTGAGGTAACTGTTGATGAACACGGATTCGTGACTGACGAACCGAATTCTTTTATTCGCGTTACTCAGTAATTGCCCCGTACACAAGCGTGCGTAAATACGGCCGAATCTCGTAACTCGTTGACGGCATGAGTTGCGTAAAAAACATGACTGAAATTTCCTCAACAGGGTCAATCCAGAATGCAGTGCTGGCCATTCCACCCCAACTAAAGGTTCCAGTAGAACAAGGTGTTTTCGCTTTTGCCTGATCGGTGACCACCGCAAAACCAAGTCCGAACCCAAGCCCCGAATACCACTGGTCCCATCCAAGTGTCATTCCAAACGATGTGATGTCTTGATTGTTTGGCAAGTGATTCAGCGTCATCTGGTCAATTGAATTTGGTGACAGCAGTCTGACTCCATTGAGCACGCCACCGTTTTCCAGCATTTGCATGAACTGCCAATAGTCATAAGCAGTGGACACCAGTCCACCGCCACCAGACAACATTGATGGACGGCTGAGCCAGCGATTGCCCATTTCTTCGAGCCGGGTCTTCTTTGCTTCCGTGTCGCTAAATGAATACAAGGCCGCTAGTCGTGAATGCTTTTCTGCTGGAGCAAAAAATCCGGTGTCGTGCATACCGAGAGGTCCAAAAATTTTGGTCTGAAAAAACTCTTCAAGATTCATTCCAGATGCAACTTCAACGATTCGACCAAGAACATCGGTCGACACGCTGTAGTTCCACGACGTACCTGGCTCAAACTCCAGCGGAAGGCTTGCGTATCGGTCGCAAACTTCCTCAAGAGTTGGGTTCGGGTTCTCAGCCAAAAACTTTGCTTCGGCAATGCGATATGACGCATCTACTTCGTCCCAAAAATTCCATCCATAGGTCA
>CAITUB010000181.1 GCA_903895515.1 uncultured Acidimicrobium sp.
CGGAATGGGTATCCAGTCGATTCCTACGATCATGGCGTTTCGCGATGGTGTGATGCTGTTCAGTCAGCCTGGTGCAATGCCTGCTGCTTCGCTTGACCAGTTGATTGAAGCAATTCGCAAAGTTGATATGGACGATGTTCGTAAGCAGATTGCAGAATCAGAAGCTGCAAACACCAACGAATAATTACTTCATTGTTGAATTGAAGAACATTCCAAACACGGTAAACATAACTCCCATTGCTCCTATTGTTGCTCCAAAGAATTTCCATCCCAGTTGGTACACATATTCTTTGATTGACGAATCATGTGTGGAAAATCGTTCGTTGATTGACGAATCAAGTTTTGTAAATCGTTGGTCGATGGATGACTCAAGTTTTGTAATTCGGAGCTCTACTCGGAGTGCAAGATTTCGAACATCACCCCTGGTGGCTGGTTCATTGGAGTTGTCATTGAGGTCTTCGTCGACCTGATCGAGAAATTCGTTGTCCATGAGGATTCCTGTTGCAGTTGGGTTCATGTGGCACATGTGTGCGAGGACAACAAGAGTTGACTGCCAAATTGTTGCAGAAGTGGTGCTTTGGCTGTCAAGTACCAATTTGAGGATGGGGGTAGGGTGCGGGTAACCCCATGATTCATCTCACTCCAGCCGAATTGATAGCAATCAAGCGCGACGGCGGAGCATTGAGTAACCAGATGATTGACGATGTGGTTTCGGGCATTACCGACATGTCGCTCAGTGATGCCCAAGTTGGTGCATTTGCCATGGCTGTGCGTATTCGGGGAATGAACATCGATGAAACGGTGCAGTTAACCGACGCCATGCGTCGCAGTGGTACGAGCATTACGTGGAACCTTGACGGTCCAGTTGTGGACAAACACTCAACCGGTGGTGTTGGCGACACGGTGAGCCTGATGCTTGCTCCGATGCTTGCCGCATGCGGCGCGTATGTGCCCATGATCTCGGGACGCGGGCTTGGCCACACCGGTGGAACCTGCGACAAAATGGAATCGATACCGGGCTACACCACGACACCACCGCGTGAACAATTTCAAAATATTGTGCGCGACGTGGGGTGTGCTGTTATTGGGCAAACCAACGACTTGGCTCCGGCCGACAAGCGCCTGTATTCCATTCGCGATGTAACAGCAACAGTAGAAAGCATTCCGCTTATCTGTTCATCTATTTTGTCGAAGAAATTGGCGAGTGGAACCAACGTTCTGGCGATGAATGTGACCACTGGTGGTGGAGCATTCATGGCGAAGCTTGAAGACGCGAAAGCACTTGCCCAAACCATTACGAGCGTGGCGCAAGGTGCTGGAGTTCGCTGTCATTCGCTCGTTACAGACATGGATCAACCACTTGGCAGCGCCGCGGGAAATGCCATTGAAGTGCAATATGCGCTCGACTATTTTCAAGGGGTACGTGAGCCGCGAATGCACGAAGTAGTTCTTGCTCTCGGGGCATTGGTTCTTGTCGATGCAGGCTTGGCCAAGGATGACGCGGATGCAAAACAGAAACTTGAAGCATCACTTACAAGTGGAGCAGCGCTCGAAAAATTTGCGCGCATGATCGCTGCGCTCGGCGGCCCAACCGACTTCTGTGAAAGCTCCACAAAGTATTTGGTTTCTGCGCCTGTCATTCGTGAAATTACAGCTCAGCGCACTGGCTGGATTGAATCTGTTGGTGCAAAAGAAATTGGTATGAGCGTGGTGGTGCTCGGTGGCGGACGCACGCAACCCGGGGCACCTGTTGACTGGCGAGTCGGCGTAAACGGCATTCCAAGTGTTGGTGACAAGGTCGAGAGCTCAACTGTTATTGCTCGAGTTCATGCCGCCTCTGAAGTCGAGGCAGAAATCGCAGAAAAACGAATTCGCGCTGCAATTTCAATTAGTGAATCTCACGTAGATCCACGCCAAGTACTTATTGCATAGTTTTACTTCACTATTGAATTGAGAAAGACTCCAAGAATTGTGCCGGTTGCCCCGAGTATGGCGACCATCACCAATGCGGTAATTCCAACGAACTTCCATGCTGTTGTGTTCATTTGATCAATTAGTTTCGATTCAGATTTAACAATCCGAAGTTCGAGTCTCAGTGCGAGATTCCTTAAGTCGCTTTTTGTGGCCGGTTCTGAAGAACTGATGTTGAGGTCGTCCTTGACCTGATCCTGAAATTCGTTGTTCATGAGTGTTCCTATTGCAGTTGGGTTCATGTGGCACATGTGTGCGAGGACAACCATGGTTGACGGTGAGATTGTTACATAAGCCTTGCTTTGGCTGTCAAGTATCCTGATATGCCGAGGCCCCCGTAGCTCAGTGGATAGAGCGACGGTTTCCTAAACCGCAGGTCGCATGTTCGATTCATGCCGGGGGCACCAGTGAATTAATGGCTTATTGCGCGGCGTAACCGAATGCAATTGAAGTGGCTACTGCTAACCAGAGTTGGTAAGGCAGAAAAGCAACACCAAGAACTGGAGATGCACGAAACGCCAGGACGAGAAGCGGGATCGTGAATACGGTTGCAAGCACGAGCGCGAAACCAGCTGCAAGAAGCGAGTGCGGCACAAAAAATAGCTTTGCCCAGGAAAGCGCGGCAATCACACTTAGCGCGAGAGAGACGAGCCAAACCACTTGGTTTGTGGTTGATAGTCGGCTTGCGACGAGCCATGTAGCGACGATAAGCATCGCAAAGTTGTATGGCCAGATGATTCCGAATACGAAGCCGGGTGGCTGCCAGGTCAGGCGAGGAAGCGAGCGATACCACTCTGCATCTGTGGATACCCAACGACTAGAGCAGATTGCGTAAATGGCAACAAAGGCCGTCCCGATTATTCCAACAACGGTGTGATTCATATTTAAGTTTGTCACGGAGTGATTAGCCGTTTTTGTGATCGTCAAACCATTCGCGGGCAGCAGCCAATATTTGTGGTTCAGTAAGGGCCGGGACGTTCACGTCAATAGCCGCAACAACCTTTTCTGCAGTTTTCGGATGCGTACGTTCAAGGTGTTGGATCAACCGAAGCATTGAATTCGACTTTCCTTTGCCGTGACCAACGAGGAGAATCTGACCAGCTGGAGCGAGTGCTGCAGCAACACCTTCCAGGTATGGATGCTCAAAGCGATTCGTTTCATGACCATGCGAAGTTTGTTCTTGGCGCACGTGATGATGCACATGTTCCGCCGCTGGTCGCGCCACAACTTCAGGTTTATCGCCTCGATGAGCATCGGTCGCCCAAATGCGAGTTTCGGTGTGTGTTACTGCTGCTACGACGAGTTTTCCGGTGATGTCCATGTATTGACACCATACGCCTGATTGCGACAGTTGTGTAAAAAAGTTTGTTAGGCATGCACAACATTTAGGCATGCTTAACAATGTTGCTTATTTGTGTTCTACATCGCAGAGACACATGTCGCCCATTATGTTCACACCATCACTTTCACAGAGCGTTACTTTGATGGTATGAAACGTAGAACTCTTGACCTAATTTTTAGTGCCGGTGGAATAGCTGTAGCGATACTGCTGGTCGTCCTTGGTTTTGTCTTTAAAGCCAATGCTGATTTTGCTCATTCTTATGTAAAGGATCAGCTCTCTGAGCAGAAGATTTCATTTACAGCAGCAGAATTTCTTTCGGATGAGGAAAAAGCATCATCGTGCCTTGTTGAGTACGCAGGAACTCCGCTCGACTCTGGCAAGAAGGCTGAGTGTTATGCAAACGACTAC
>CAITUB010000182.1 GCA_903895515.1 uncultured Acidimicrobium sp.
ATTAGCCATAGCGCTTCGCATCACTCGTTTGACATGAAGAAGGACATGGGCGGATTGCGTAAAGTCATGCCAATCACGTTCACTACGTGGGTCATTTCAACTCTCGCTTTGTGTGGCGTGTTCCCGTTCTCCGGGTTCTTTTCGAAAGATGAAATCATCGACAACGTTGGTCACAACGGCTATCAACTGTTCATGATTATTGGACTTATCGGTGCGTTCATGACTGCTGTATACATGACACGTGCGACGTACCTAACCTTCTTTGGTGAGGCACGCGGCGCATCGGCAGGCGAGCATCACGATGAACACCATGACGCGCACGCACCTGCGCACGACGATCACGACAGCCATGATGCACACGATGCTCATGCAACTGATCACGCAGACCACGGACCGCATGAAAGCGGCTGGCGCATTACGTTGCCACTAGTTCTGCTTGCAGTGCTGGCGTTGAGCTCGGGTCTATTGAACGCAACGCCATTTGGCGAAAAGTGGGAGCGAATTAAAACATGGGTTGAGCCACGCGCAGAAGTAGTGATGGAAACCGCCCCAGGCGGCCCTGGTCATAGCAATGTGCTGAGTATCCCTACAGCGGCAGAAGAAGGACACCACGATTCTCCGTGCGGAAGCGAAACTCCAGAAGAAGGAGTGTGTTACGCACCTCAACTACAACATGCGCCATTTAAATGGTCGAAGGCAATGCTTTCGCTAGGCATTGTGTTCTTGGGTATTGCACTGAGTTGGCTGTTTTCAACGTTGCTATACACCCGAAAAGACAAGCGACTTGTCGGGCTTACTGAACGCAATGGTGTTCTGCGTGCTGGTTACAACTTGTTAATCAACAAGTACTACCTCGATGCGTTGTATGAAAATGTGATTGTTAAAGCAATTGCAGGCCCAATTGCTGCAGCTGCGTATTGGTTCAACCAGAACGTTTTGGATGGCATCTTGCATGCAGTTGCCCGAGTCAGTCGTGCGTTCTCTGGCTGGGTGTACCGCAACATTGACCAACGTGTGGTGGATGGAACGGTCAACAATTCAGGCAAAGCAACCAAGGGCGCCGGTGGCGTACTTGCGCCAGTCCAATCAGGAAAAGTGAGCCAATATGGCGCGTTGCTGTTTAGCGCTGCTGCCGTTGCTGCTCTCGTACTCGTCATTATCAACTCGTAACAAGAAAGAATCAAGGGAGACAACAACATGGAAATGCTCCGTGACCACAACTGGATGTTGAGTGTTGGCACATTTTTGCCACTACTCGGCGTGCTGTTGCTGTTGGTTGTACCAAAGGCAAATGAACAACTGATCAAGAAGGTTGCATTGTTCACATCAATTGCAACTGTGGCAGTTGGCGTGTGGACATTGTTCCGCTTTGACTTCGGCAATGCAGGAACAATGCAATTTGTCGATGAAAAGACGTGGATTCCGCTGATTAAGAGCAGCTACTACATCGGGCTAGATGGCATCAGCCTTCCGTTGTATTTCTTGTCGATGGTTATCACGTTGCTCGTCGTGATCTACAGCCTTGACCACATTCCTTCGCCGGGTAACCCGAAGGCCTTCTTCTCGTTGATGTTGGTTCTGCAGACTGGTATGGCAGGAACGTTCATTGCGCAAGACCTCATCTTGTTCTTCGTGTTCTTCGAACTAGTGCTGTTGCCGATGTATTTCATGATCGGTGTATGGGGTGGCGAGAATCGCCAGTACGCATCGCTGAAGTTCTTCTTGTACACCATGTTCGGATCAGCACTGATGTTGGTTGCCTTCCTCGCGTTGTTCTTCAAAACTGGCGCCGAGA
>CAITUB010000183.1 GCA_903895515.1 uncultured Acidimicrobium sp.
GTCATCTGTGGTGGAGCGCTTTGCTTCAGCAACCACAACAGATCCGTCACCCATTGAGAGCAATGTTTGTGCATCAATCGAAGAAACACTTGGTTGTGCAATTACTGAGACCCCAAGCGGTTGGGTAATGGCGTGAAGTTTGGTCGCCAGATCAGATGTATTACCCGCAGATGCTGCTGGCACTAATGCGATTGATGTAATCGATTGGCGACTTGCGCGAGCCACGAGCGCAGCAGCAACATGTTGAAGCGAAGCTGCATCAGCAGTTGCATGACCAAGGATGTCGGTTCGCTCAACATGTTTAGCCAGTTGGCTCAATGATCGAACACGCTTGTCAACAATGGTCAACTGAAGCGCAATAAGTAAACCGATTAGCGCGCCGGCAATAAATCCAAACCCATAAGTTGTCTTTTTCACGGATGTAATTGTTCCGCCGTACTGGTCTTCACTTGTAGAGAGCAAAGCCAATTCACCAGTGATCAGTGGAAGGGCAGCATCGATGCCGGCAATTTTTTCTTGCGCATTTGCCGATCCACCTTGTGCAACGGTGGACAGCATTGATTTCACTCGTTGCATTCCAGCAATAGTGCTGTCTTTACGAACTTTTGATAACGCCGCCACGTATGCATCAATTGCGGTGTTGCAAGGTTGCGCAGTGCTATCTGAGCAATTAAATGTATATGTAGGTGTGCCAACACTGAGAAATGTAAATTTTGTCTTGCCATCGTTCTCGGACGTGTTGAGAAGTGAAAAGCGTTGTTCAGAACGCGTGATGGTTACTTCTGAACTCACACCAGTTTCCTGTGCGATCTTGTCGCGACTTGCCTGTTCTTGTACTTGCAGAATTTGGTTGTTATAACTTGGAAGCGGGCTAATTGTTGCCGGATCAATACCAACAACTGATAGCAGTGAAGTCTCATCACGTGATTCGTAAATGCGAGTGATCGCAGTTATTGATGGTGTGGTGGAGAGGTCGCTTTCCTGCGACCACATGGCGATGGTGCCAAGCAGGGCAACAATCAGCACGATCCACCAACGGGAAATAATTCCCTTGGCTACTGGAATAAGTTCAACTTCACCGACTTCACGATTCAAGATTCCCATTGCAAAACAGCCTACCAGTGAGGGTTTCCGCCGATTTCCCATAGTTGCAAGCAGTGCAACTGTTTAGAAGCCCATCCGTGTCACCATGGATGCAATGGATAATCACCCCCACAATCCAGTTAATGACCTTTCGCGCATCTTGTCCTATCAAGACGCCATCGATGAGTCGGTCTCAATCCACGAAGTCGCATCAGAGATGTACGCCATGTCGTGTTGGACACCAGAGTTTTGTGCCGCTCTCATTCGAGCAGCAGATTTAGTTGGTGGGTATACGTCGCACGAAAGCGACCCAGTGCCTGGCCAGGAAATTTCGCTTGCTGCCATCAGCCCAAGTTTGTTTGAAGCGGTACAAAACGACATGGGCATGCGCATCTGGCCTCAACTACAACAACACTGGCCACTCATCGACTATCACGGCATCAATGATGCATTCATTATTCGTTATGAAATTGGCGGCCAAGAAGAATTGCGTATTCATCATGACGTTGCACAGGTGTCGGCAAGTGTGAAGTTGAACAGTGACTATCTAGGTGCGGAACTGCAATTTCCTCGTCAGGACTTTTCTAATGCGGATATGTCGGTTGGGTCAATCATTGCATGGCCAAGTTTGGTTACACACCCACACCTCAGTGCGCCGATTACAAGTGGTGTGAAATACAGCTTGACTATTTGGTTTGAACTGCCGCTTTCACTGCAATGAGTAAATACAGAATTGTTGGCGGTTTCGCTATGGCGACGTGCTGTTTAGCGTTGTCAGCTTGCGGTCAATGGACATCTGCTGAAAGCGTGCCGACAACCCAAGTCGCTACGCCGACCACCACAGAGCCAGAAGCAATTGCTTCATCAGGGCAACGCAGTGGTGCGGCAACGAAGGCCGCACAAGAGAAACTGCTGAGTCTCGGCTTTTGGTTACTCGCGCCTAACGGCAAGTACGACGAGACCACACGGCAAGCGGTGATGGCGTTTCAAAAGTATCACCAACTACGTCCGACAGGCAGCATGAATGATGCAACTGCATTTCTGTTGAACAAACTCGACGTACGTCCACAAGCGCAAGCAACGAAGGAAACCTTGGCAGAGGTCGACAAAGCGCGACAACTGTTATTCCTTGTAGAAGACGGCGAAACAAAATATGTAATCAATGCCTCAACTGGCGATGATCGCGCTTATGTCGAACCCGACATGAACACACCTGGTGTCCTCATTCGAGGAACGGCGATCACTCCAGTAGGCAAATTCAAAACGAACCGCGAACGACCAGATGGTTGGTGGGTTGGAGATCTCGGTCAGATCTATAGGCCGAAATACTTCATCGGCGGAGTGGCGATTCATGGGTCGCAAACTGTTCCCGCATACCCCGCAAGTCACGGTTGCGTGCGCGTAAGCACTGCTGCAATGGACATGATTTGGGACTCGGGCTTGTTGCCGTTGGGCTCAGATGTTGTGGTGTACGGAGAACTTAACTAGTTCGTTTGCGTACAGAGAGCTTGTGATCATCGGCGTTTAAGCACGATCCGTCACTGAGTTGAAATTTCCAACCGTGCAACGTGCACACCACGTGGTCGCCTTCAATAACACCAAACTCGGAGAGATCAGCTTTGCGATGCGGGCAGTAGCGCTGCATCACGTAGTCGCCAAGTTCGATTTCGTTTGATACTTCGTCCGGCGCTCCGTTTTTGCGAACCACTTCTTGTTCGGCGCGGCGCATGCGTTCTACAGACAAGCTCTTAAAAAAGTTATACAAGTATTCGTTGTATGAGCCGTCTCGCCAGGCGGTGAATCGACAAGACAGGAACAGCGAATTCGACCAATCAACTGCTTTTTGCTTGACAACACCTTCAAGTAATGGACGAGCAATTTCCATGCGGAACTTAATTGGCTCGTTGTTGTAGGCAGTAATTTTTCCGTTCGGAAAATCGATCAAAATGTTTTCGCCGTCAGTTTTCACTAGGCAGTTGCCACCGATAGCACCTCGTAGCGATGGCGCCATCGCTAGTAATGGTTCCCACCACGCTTGAAGTTCACTGACCAGGTTAGTGTTGCTTACTAACCACGAAGCCTTGGTATCGCGCAGCCACTCGGCCCAGTCGGCTTGGTATTCCAATAAGTATTCACGCTTGTGAACAAATGGACGGTGTACATCAGCATCGCTAACGCAATGTTGCACCTCAACATCAGTTGGTGAAACCGAAATTGCTGTGCCCGGAATATTCATGACTGCGTTGTTGTTGCCATTGCGGGCAAGTCGAGCAATAAATTCAGTTTGGTCGGGGAAAATAGACAGTTCATCGCCATCAATCATGTTGACGGAGAACAAGTCTTCGTCAAGGAAACATGGTGGGCCAGCCGATGGAACTACTACGCGTGCACCAAGTGCATCGACATAGCGAATAGATCGTGCAAATTGGCTTTCTACTTTGCTGTGTGCA
>CAITUB010000184.1 GCA_903895515.1 uncultured Acidimicrobium sp.
CAATTATCTCCGGGCTTGTTGGCGTGCTGTTAGTGATGCTGTTCTTCTTCTTTTACTATCGTTTGCTCACCATCGTCGTGGTCGGCGGTCTCTCTATTTCAGGTGCATTCCTCTGGAGCATCATTGCGTATTTGTCGAAGACCAACGGCCTAGCGCTCACACTTTCAGGTGTTGCTGGAATCATTGTGTCCATTGGTGTCACTGTTGACTCCTATGTGGTGTTCTTCGAGCGACTGAAGGACGAATTGGTCAGTGGTAAGACCATGCGTGGAGCGGCTCAACGCAGCTTTGCTTCGGCATGGCGCACCATTTTGGCTGCCGACACCGTGTCGTTTATCGGCGCAATCATCCTGTGGAAACTCACCGTTGGTTCAGTTCGCGGATTCGCGTTCTTCCTCGGCCTCTCCACATTGGCGGACGTTTTTGTTGCCTACTTGTTCACTCGGCCAGCAATTCTGTTGCTTGCACGATCGAAGTTCATGGCAGGTCGCAACGTACTCGGCGTAGTAGTTGCAAAGGAGGTGACGGCATGAGCGGAAGTCTTGGTCGTCTCTATCGCGGTGAAACCACGTTCAATTTCTTTGGACGCAGGTGGTGGGGTTTTGGTATTTCCATAGCGCTCATGGTGATCACCGTGCTCTCGTTATTCACACGCGGGCTGAATCTTGGAATGGATTTTGAGGGTGGAGTGGCGTGGGAAGTTCCAGCGAAGTCGCTAACTGTCGACGACGTAAAAACAATTTTGGATGCCAATGGCGTGTCCTCAACTGATGCAAAGATCCAGGTGCTCAATGGATCCGATGGTGATCGCATTCGTGCTCAAGTTGGTGCTGAATCGGAATCAGTGAAGACTGCGGTTCAGAATGCACTTGCTGAAAAAGCAGGAGTGAAATCCGACGACGTGAGTGTTGCGTTGGTCAGTTCGTCGTGGGGTCGCAGCATTACGGAAAAGGCAGCACGAGCATTGCTGGTGTTCTTCCTTGTGGTGTCGCTGTATATCGCTTGGCGTTTTGAATGGAAAATGGCAATCTCCGCAATTGCGGCCATGGCGCACGACGTGTTAATTAGCGTTGGTGTGTATTCGGTAACTGGCCTTTCGGTCACTCCAGCAACTGTTATCGCGTTCCTCACCATCCTGGGGTTCTCGTTGTATGACACCATCGTGGTATTCGACAAAGTGCACGACAACACGAAGCGATTCTCGGCATCGCGCGTGTCGTACGGAGACATCACGAATGTTTCCATGAACCAAGTGCTCATGCGCTCGATCAACACTTCGCTGGCTGCAGTGTTGCCGGTACTTTCACTGCTTGTACTCGGATCATGGATCCTCGGAGCGGTTGCACTGCAAGAGTTTGCTCTTGCGTTGCTCGTTGGCTTGATGCTCGGGGCATACTCATCGATTTACATCGCAACGCCGTTGCTCGGAATTTTGAAGAGCCGTGAAACAAAGTTCAAGCCGATGGCAAACGAATTACATTTAGGCGAAGACATGGCGCGAATCGCCAGTTCAGGAAAGAAGCCAACTCGCATTGTCGCTGCAGAACCTGGAAATTTGGCAAGTGCAGAAAATGCCACTCGTGAAGTCGCTTCAGTTGCGGCTGCACTGAGCCACCCACCACGGCCGCGCAAAAAACAACGCAGATAAGGATCGCTCCAGATGAGCACGACGTCGCGAGTTCTTCCATGGCGAAGGAATCATTCTGCGGTTGTCGAAGATCTCGTGCCGTTGCTGTCGGCATACAAGCGACGTAACCCAAAGGGCAACGTTTCGCTCATCAACGCCGCGTATGAAATGGCGAGCGCAGCACATAGCCATCAATCGCGAATGAGTGGTGAGTTGTACATCAGCCACCCAATTGCAGTTGCCCGAATTGTTGCTGAAATTGGGCTCGACGAAGTTTCCCTCGTTGCCGCTTTGTTGCACGATGCGGTTGAAGACACGGAAATCACACTTGCCGATGTCGAGGCACGTTTCGGGGCAGAGGTTGCTGGCATCGTTGACGGTCTCACCAAGCTTGAGCGACTGCAGTTTGATTCACGCGAAGCGCAGCAAGCAGCAACAATGCGCAAAATGCTGGTGGCAATGGCCAAGGACATGCGTGTGCTCATCATCAAACTGTCCGATCGCATGCACAACATGCGCACGATCGCGTCAGCTCCCGTCGACAAGCAGCGTCGCATAGCGCAGGAGACACTCGACATTTACGCGCCGCTTGCTCATCGATTAGGCATGCAGGAAATGAAACAGCAGCTTGAGGACTTGTCTTTTGCTGCCTTGTTCCCGAAGCGATATGCCGAGCTTGACTATTTGGTGTCCATTCGTGCGCCCGAGCGAGATGTGTATCTGGCGAAGGCTTTAGGTCAGGTGAACACCTGGCTGTCTGCAGTGAACATCAACGCCGAGCTCACCGCGCGCGGCAAGCACTTGTGGAGCCTGTACGAAAAAATGGTGCAGAAGGGTAGAGACTTCGACGAAATTTTTGACCTCATGGCTATTCGCATCGTTGTGGACTCGGTCAAAGATTGCTACGGAGCACTGGGTGCCATTCACGGCAAATGGAAACCCGTAGTGGGTCGCTTCAAGGACTACATCGCCATGCCGAAGTTCAACTTGTATCAGTCGCTGCACACCACAGTGATTGGTCCGGGTGGCAAACCAATTGAAGTGCAAATTCGTTCGCGTGACATGCACCAGCGCGCCGAATGGGGAGTGGCATCACATTGGTCGTATAAAGACGGTGTCGCAAGCACTGATATCGACTGGCTCAATCGAATTATCGATTGGCAAGACGAGGTGTCGGACCCGCGGCAATTCCTGGAAAGCCTGAAGACCGACCTCGAACAAGATGAGTTGTTTGTCTTTACGCCAAAGGGCCGAGTGATTGCGCTTCCGCTCGATGCAACGCCAATCGATTTCGCATACGGCGTGCACACCGAAGTTGGGCACACCTGTATTGGTGCACGGGTGAACGGTCGACTCGTTTCGTTGGACTCACGCCTGAATTCTGGAGATACCTGCGAGATTCTCACTTCGACTGCAGAAGATGCCGCGCCGTCTGAAGAGTGGGCAAATTTTGTTGTCTCACCAAAAGCGAAGAGCAAGATTAAGCAGTGGTTCTCACGTGAGCGTATGGAAGATCTCGTTGACACGGGCCGTGATGATCTTGTTGAGCACTTGCGTAAACACGGCTTGCCCGTGCAGCGAGTGTTGACGTCTGAAGTATTTGCGCAAGAGCGTGAAGCAATGAACTATGCAGACGATGTAACGCTGTTCCGAGCAATAGGTGAAGGACATGTGTCAGCGGAAACGATGGCAGGTCGCATTAGTCGACTGATGCGCGACGGTGGCTTTGGCGAACAGCTTTCTGTTGGCATGCGCCTCGATGCTGGCAATACCACCGAGCAGATTTCGGGTGTTCATGTAGAGGGAATGTCGGGCACCATTGTTCGCCTGTCAAAGTGCTGCACACCGGTGCCGGGTGACGAAATTATTGGCTTCCTCACCACCGATCTCGTGGTCAACGTTCACCGCGCCGACTGCTCGAATGCCATTTCGGCTGCAAGCCAAAATATTGGTCGAATGGTTGATGTTGAGTGGGCAGGAAGCGTCCACAACGCAACCTATGTTGCCGCCGTTGAGGTTGTTGCAATTGATCGGTCACGCCTCTTGCGGGATGTGGCAAATGCTCTCAGCGAAGAGCATGTCAACATCGTTTCGTGTTCTACGAATACGGGAGCCGACAGAGTGGCCCGCATGCGTTTTGAATTTGAGTTTGCGGATCCGAGTCATTTGCAGTCTGTGCTTCGCACGATTAAACGCATCGATTCGGTGTATGACGCATACCGTGTCATGGCGGGGGATCATCCAGCGTCTAATGTTCTCGCGTGAGTTCATTTTCTACTAGCCCCGGAACACGGGACATTTTGACTCCCGATGCAGCCCGTTGGCGCAAGTTTCAAGATGTGTTTGCTGGGGTGGTGGAAGCGGCTGGGTATGGACTCATCATTCCGCCAATGTTTGAAGACCTTGGTGTGTTCTTGCGACTTGGTGAAGCAACCGATGTCGTAACCAAAGAGATGTACGACTTTGAAGACAAAGGTGGTCGGCGAGTTGCATTGCGACCAGAGCAGACGGCGAGCGTATGCCGAGCATTCGTTCAGCACCGTCCAACCACACCATGGAAGGTGTGGTACGCGGGTCCAAACTTTCGTTACGAAAAACCACAACAGGGTCGGTATCGACAGTTCGATCAGGTTGGGCTTGAAGTTCTTGGAGTAGAAGATCCGTATCTCGACGCCGAAGTCATCGCACTCGCGGCACAGTTTTACGACAGGCTTGGATTGAAGGAAGTGCAGTTGTCGGTGAACTCGCTTGGAGACGCAGGAGATCGCCAACGATTTACCGATGTGTTGCGCGCGTATTTCGAAGCGCACCTCAGCGAATTGTCTGAAGATTCACAAGTCACGCTCACGAAGAATCCACTTCGCGTGCTCGATTCAAAGCGTCGCGAAGATCAAACGATTATTGCGAACGCTCCTCGTATTCGCGATTACCTGAGTCCAACGGCTGGCGAGCACTTTGCGGCAGTGCTTGCAGCATTAGACGCGCAGAATATTAAATACGTCATCGACGATCGTCTGGTGCGTGGCCTCGACTATTACCGCCGCACTACTTTCGAATTTGTCAGCACCGCGTTGCAAGCAGCGCATACCGCAATTGGTGGTGGCGGAAGATATGACGGCCTCGTAGAAGAACTTGGTGGACCGGCAACTGCTGGTATTGGTTTCGCCCTCGGACTTGACCGAACATTGTTGGCATGCGATGCAGAAAACGTGTTTCCCGCACCTAACACCGATGTGTTTGCGTTCGTGGTGGATACAACAGGGGGACATGAGGCTGCGCTGGTGTGCAATCAGCTACGGATGGCTCGCGTTGGCGCAGATCGTGCGTTCGACAATCGAAGCATGAAGGCACAGATGAAAGCTGCCGATCGCAGCGGAGCACAGGTCGCCATCATTATTGGGTCAAACGAATTGGAAGCCGGACAGGCCGTCATTAGACCGATGAATTCGGGCGAGCAATACAGCGTGAATCGTGCTGATCTGCTTACCGCAATTCAAAATGAGGTCAGCAAATTTCAATCTGCAAACTAGGCTGAAAGCCTCATGTCGTCTCCATTGCAGCCTTTAGGCGAATCAACTTCACTTCGTACTCAACTATGCGGCGGTCTTCGTGCCGAGCACATAGGCAATACCGTCACCGTGTGTGGCTGGATCGCACGCCGTCGTGAGCACGGCGAGCATCTCGCCTTCCTCGACGTTCGCGACTACAGCGGAGTAATCCAATGTGTAGTCGACAATGAAACCGATGTTCGATCCGAATGGGTAGTGCAAGTTACTGGTCGAGTACAGGCCCGTCCGGATGGCACCGTAAACACGAACCTGGTAACCGGTGACGTTGAATTGACGGACTGCAAAGTGGTTGTCCTGAACTCGGCAGAAGCACCTCCATTTCCAATCGATGCCCGTGCAGATGATGTTGACGAAAATGTTCGTTTGAAGTATCGCTATCTCGACATTCGTCGCGAGCGCATGCAGCGCAACTTACGAATTCGCGCCAAGGTCAACTCTGCAATTCGTCGCGCCATGGAGTCGCAGAGTTTTGTTGAAGTAGAGACTCCGTTCCTCATGCCAAGCACTCCAGAAGGAGCTCGCGAATTCTTGGTTCCTTCACGTAAAGAGCCTGGTTCGTTCTATGCGTTACCGCAGTCGCCGCAGTTGTGGAAGCAGTTGCTGATGGTGGCGGGTATCGATCGCTATTACCAAATTGCTCGCTGCTTACGCGACGAGGACTTGCGCGCCGATCGTCAGTACGAATTCATGCAGCTCGATGCTGAAATGAGTTTCGTCACCAAAGACGACGTACTTGGTGCAATCAGCGAAGCCGTCATGGCTGCCGCAGAAGCGGTGCTGGGCGAACGTCCACCACAAATCGAGCAGATCACGTGGCTCGATGCAATGAATCGCTTTGGCCTCGATAAACCCGACATGCGTTTTGGTATGGAACTTATTGAACTCACCAGCGTGTTTGCCGGCACCGAGTTCAAAGCATTTTCACAAGCGGAATCCATCAAGGGCATTCGTGTAGATGGTGCAACGTATCCAGACGCTGCCGCTTACGGCAGAAGCAAACTTGACGCACTCACCGATCGCGCAAAACAAATCGGCGCTAAGGGCTTGGTGTGGATGAAGGTGGGCGAAGGACTTGCTCTCGATTCGCCAGTTGCCAAGTTCTTGTCAGATGCCGAGCGTGCTGCACTTGTTGCGGCAATGGGAGCACAACCTGGCGACCTGTTGTTGCTC
>CAITUB010000185.1 GCA_903895515.1 uncultured Acidimicrobium sp.
AATTTCAGCGGTGCGTTCCGCGAAGCCATTTACCTCACCATGAAACATCTGCGCTCGTTACTTATCGGATTTGCATTTCTCGTTGGAATCCCACTGTGTTTACTGGCAAGTGGAATGTCTCCGGTAGCACTAATTGCAGATTTCATGGTGCTACAGCAAATCAAAGACACAGAGTTAATTATCAGAAGTGTGGCTGGCATTTTTCTGTGGGCAGTGTGGATCTATTGCGTAGTAAATGTGCTGGTTCAATCCTTCGCGTTGAAGCGTTATGGCAGCATCGAGCAATCTGATCGTCTGTTCAGAAAAACAACAGCTGCGTTCGTCGTAGCGCTGTGGCTGTTTTCGACGCAGGCAAGCTCAAAGAGTATGGGTGAAGCTAAAAACAGCAACGTATCCCTTGTTGGTGTAACGGCAACTGAACTAAAGCATCAGAGCCGTGATCAGTCTCTTGTTCCTTCAGGTTTTGCAATGATGTCGTTACTTTCCTTAGTCGAATCTGGACATCGAAGGAAACTCCGACATTCATCAAAGGATATGTACGAGCATCAACTTTCAACAGAATCTCGCATGTATTGGTCGCAACTGCGTTACAGAAATTCCATGCCAACATCAGAAAGTGCATCAACAGAAAAGCCAGCATTGGCAAAGTGTGTGATTGCAACTATGGACGACGGCGGGGAAGTTTCCGAGCAATTTGAATCAGGGATCATCAAAGATCCTGTTTTATCTATTCCAATTGGAAAAGTAGGCGAGAAAACAGTCCTTCTTTCATTAACTGAGAATGACCGCATTTCTATTGGTTCTGATGATGAGAAGGCTGCCCAAGAGTTCGGTCAATACCTCAACTGCTTTCTTTCAGCCTCAATTGTGTGCACTAAGTCTGTTCAGTATGGGTTTGCGGAATCTTCGAAGATCAAGATTTCACAATATGACGGTCAATGGGTAATTGAGCCAGGAGGCGTGGCCTTTATACCGTTTGCTATTCAGAAACAGGAGGCGAACTCTCTTCAAACCCTGCAGGATGAACTTTCAAGACCACTAGTTAAGAAGCCGACTGTCTCTGAATTGGGCAAATTTGGTGATTGGGAGATCTGTGTCCGAATAATGGGTCCTGTTGAGGTTGCTGACAGAAGTTGGGGAACGCTCCGCTTTGAACGATCAAAATCTGCTGAGCTACTCGCGTGGTTAGTCACCCATAGAGAGCGTCCCACTCGAATTGCGGCCCGCACCGCTCTTTGGGAAATGTCTATTGAGGACTCAACATTTAACAATGTGGTTTCCGGAATTCGCAAGGTGATTAATCAAAATGGACAGAATCTGCTTGAGAGAGAAAGTAATGATGTTCTCAAAGTTGGTTCACAAGTGATTACAGATGTTCAAATACTTGAAGCAGCAATGGAGAAAGTGAAAACCAAGGAATCTGATGAAAATTTCATCATGCTGAGGAGTGCCTTAGATCTCGTTCGCGATCTGCCATTTGCGGGGGAAGATTTTGTTTGGGCAGACACAGAGGGAATTACGTCAAACGTAGTACTCACGGTAATCACGGGAGCTTTGATGCTTTCAGATTTCTATTTGTCACGACAGGACTTGAACGGGGTGTTCTGGGCAACGGGTCAAGGATTGAAAGCCCTTCGTGGGCACGAAGAACTCATTGCACTACGAATGAAAGCACATGCTCAACAGCGCAATATTTCAGGGATTAATTCCGAGTGGCTGGCCTATGAACGTGTACGAATTGCAGACGATCGGTTTTTGGATCGTGAATATAACGAAATTGCGAAACTTAGGAATTCATTGCTCGCCTCTATTTAGGCGTTAGCCTGCCGCCATGACTTCAGAGCCAACAATCATTGATAGCCCTAGCGACTGGGTCGCTGACCACATTCGTCTATATGTAGAGACGAATGGTGCAGAGGGCCACATCTGGAGAGGCGTACCGACGCTGTTGCTTACGGTGACCGGTCGTAAGTCCGGAGCATTGCGCCGAACGGCATTGATCTATGGGCTTATTGGTGATGATTATGTGATTGTTGCTTCCAAGGGTGGACACCCAGTAAATCCATTGTGGTACGAAAACCTTGTTGCAAACACAGAAGTGACTCTGCAAGTAGGTCCTGAAGTATTTCAAGCAAACGCACAGACCATGGCTGAAGATGCCGATCGTGAGACCGCATGGAACACGATGGTGGGAATTTGGCCAGATTTTGCGAACTATCAGCTGAAGACCGAGCGTCGAATTCCACTCGTTCGCTTAACGCGAATTAGTTAGTCGCTGAATCTTTTCCAGCGCCAAGAATTAGCGCCGCAACAAGAAGCGGAACGTAAGCAATTACTACACCAGTGGTTCCTGGTAATTGGTTGTCGGCAACA
>CAITUB010000186.1 GCA_903895515.1 uncultured Acidimicrobium sp.
CGAAATGATCCATCCACTTCGAATCGGCAAATTGACTCACCCAAGGTGCATTGAGCACAAGTGCACCCACAACCATCGCAAGTACAACTCGTCCAATTGCAATGGCTTGACGCACGTTTACTCGAGCGACAATTCCGCCAATGGTCCATGCAATTGCGACCCAAACCACAACTGCAAGAAATGTTGGAACAAAGGCAAATACCACAGCAGCAAACAGCACTGCAGTTGCAAGCAGTTGAGTCTGTTTTGCGCCACGTAAACCCGACTCAGCCCGAACAAATAGTCGAAGCACCCAGGGAAGCGCAGCGTACACGAGCAAATCACTGAGACGACCTTTGCTTAACGCAATATATGGCAGTGGAACTGCGACATACATCACCATTCCTATTGCGCGAGCGCGAAGTGAAAAATACCCAGATGGAACTTTCCACATCCCAAATGCACCAACAAACACTGATCCAACGATGAGCGCAGTTTGCAATGCCCCTGTGCGACCAAAGGAGATTGCTCCTGCAAGTGCCATCAGCACATACCCGCTTGGATTTGATCCGGCAGAACCAAATCCTCCTTGAGTCCACCCGCTCATGAACGAAGCGACTAACGCACGTGGTGACTCCGAAGCAGCACGCATCGGTAGAAATTCACCGATACGAGAAACTCCGTTCAGCACAAAGCTACGACTGCCCAACAATACGAATGCGGCTATCGCTAGAAAAATATTCGTCACAAATCGCTGATGCTTAACCGCGTCCTTGCGGTCTTTCTGCGCTAGCGATGCTTGCTGAATTCGCCTACTGCGACGGCGTATAAACGACGAAAACCTTGCACTACCGGAAACTTGTAAATCATGGATCTCGCTTGCTGAAACAAGACGCAATGGTCGCACCTCAGCCCTGCGACGAATGATGTACGGCAAGTCAATAATCACTGCAAGCGAAGCTCGAAGCGATGCGAGAGCTGCAGTAAATCCCCCACCGAAAATTCCAGCAACAATTTGCACAACGGAGGCGACCAACATCTGCAGCATCACAAAAGGCAGTTGCAAGCCGCCTGAAAGCGAAACCACAGTACGAACACGATTTCTTGCCTGTGCAGAAGTTCGCTCTAAGTCGTTTGCTCGACTATCGATACCGTTTCTGTGACGCGCTTTTGCTGAAGGAACAATTAACACTCGTGCACCACTCAAATGCGCACGCCAACATAGATCCAAGTCCTCGCCGAAAAAATCAATCTGGCGATTGAACCCTCCAAGTTCCCGGAATAAGTCTGAACGAATGAGCAAGCATGCAGATGAAAGTGCGAACACGTCACGAACGCTGTCGTGCTGCTCCTGATCTTTTTCATTTTCGCCAATTAGCGGTTCCACTTCGCCAATGCGGTCAACGTTTAGCCCAACACTTTGCAAAATGGTTGGGTCGTCCCACTCCACAAGTTTTGGACCCACAAGTCCGGCATTCGATCGATACGTCTCTTCTATCAGTCGTTCAATTGCTTCTGGTTCTAACGCCACGTCGTCGTGCAATAAACAAAAGAATCCGCCTTCACCATCGACAAGACGGGCAACTTCATTGGACACCAACCCAAAGCCAGGATTGCCTTCAATATGACGAACCACAGCTTGTGGCAAAACCGAATGGATGAGCTCAGTAGGGTCGGAGATCAGCCCATCTTCGTCACCGCCATTGGCTCCAACCACAAGGAATAAGGTTTGTAATTGCGGGTACGTCTGGGCTGCAAGCGCCTGCAAGGACTCCACAAACCATGGGCCAGGTCGGTAGACCACCATGCTGGCAACAACGGGCGGCGCAACCTGCGACCTCTTTGGCGACCGAGCAACATCGGCTGAAACGTCGGTATTCATCACGGCTCGTTCAGGCTAGTTGGCTACTTCCCAGCCCCCATTTCACCAATATTCACTACTGCTTGCAATAGTTAGCACTATGAGATACCCTTGTTAGCGCAAGGTGTACACGCCCCACAGCCAAAGGAACCCCATGAAAATTCCAAACGTTAAGTTCCCAACAATTCCAAGTCTCGACCTCACCAAGATTGATGCACAGGCAGTGCTTAACCGCCTCCCTCACATCCCTACTGATCGTGCATTAGAGATGGCAAAAGATGCTGCTTACACCACTGTTGGTTTTGGCGTTCTCGCCTTTCAGAAAACACAAGTTCGACGCCAAGAAGTGATGGCTGAAGTGCAGGCGAAACTTCCTGGTGTTGTGGAAGAAGCTGTTACTCAGGCCTCAGCCGCAATCACTAACCTACGAAGGCTTGTTACCAACAGAAAACCAACCACCGAACAGCACAGCTAGTTCGAAAATCGCCCTCCCTGAGGGCACCGCATCAGTTGGAATTGGATTATTCATCGCCGGTATTTCGGCGTATGTATTTTTCAAAATTGGACAACAGGCACTTGGGCAAGACGGCTTTAAGCCAATTGTTGCCATGTGGTTCATTGCCTTCGCTCTGATTCCTGGATTTTTTCTCCCAATCGAGCAAGAAGTAAGTAGAGCACTTTCGCACCGTCGCGCAATTGGCGAAGGTGGATTGCCAATCGTTAAACGCGTTTTACAAATTACCGTCATCATTTTCGTTGCACTGTGTGTTGTTGTCTTTGCGCTTTCTTCGCAGATCAATAGCAACCTGTTTGACGGAAATGGCGTAGTGACATGGTGTCTACTCCTATCTCTTGCGACGTATGCGCCGATGCATCTCGCGAGAGGGATTTGTTCAGGAAATGCACGGTTTGGTTCATACGGATTAATCATTGGACTCGACGGAGCAATTCGAGTACTCAGTTGCGCAGCGTTATGGATTGCTGGGGTAACCAACGTTGGTGCATACGCACTGACCATTGCGCTTTCACCAGTTGTCGGCGTCATTATTGCCGCGCTTTCAGGAAAGCTGAAAACCGAACCAGGCCCGCAAGCTTCGTGGGCAGAAGTAACCCCAAACCTTGGTTGGTTGCTTCTCGGTTCGCTGTTTGCTGCCGCACTGGTAAATGCTGGGCCAATCACCGTTGACATTCTTGGTCACGATGCGCCACCAGAACTCGTCACCCGATTCGGCAATGCAGTGATTTTTGCCCGCATTCCATTGTTCCTGTTTCAAGCAGTTCAAGCAGCACTGCTGCCCCGACTTGCCCGACTTGCTGCACAACGAAAACTTTCTGAATTTAAACGGGGATTGCAGCAGCTGCTCATACTCGTGGCATCGGTAGGCGTTCTTGGAACTGCAGGCGCGTTTGCTCTTGGCCCGTGGGTGCTCAATCTTGTATACGACGGTGGAATTGATCGTCGAACTATGACTTTGCTTGCATTTTCCAGCGCGTTGTACATGCTCGCACTCGCTATCGCTCAGGCTGTTATTGCATTGAGCGGTCATGCACGAGTTGCTGTTGGCTGGTGCGCAGGGTTTGTCGCGTTTGCTCTTGTCGCTTGGCTATCAAGTAATGACTTGTACCTGAGGGTGGAACTTGCTCTTGTTGCTAGTTCGCTGGTTTCGCTTGCAATATTCGTCGTTTCACTGACGCAAAAAATGTCTGGCAATGCAGTATTTGATGATGCTTCAATTATCGATGCGTTCGCTGAACGTCCACTCGACTAACTATTTGCTGAGACGTCGAGTCTCATATTCAAGGTCATGCTCAACCATCATGCTTACGAGTTGCTCAAAATTCACTTCTGGTTGCCAGCCCAGCTTTGCCTTTGCCTTCGCTGGGTCTCCGATGAGCAAATCCACTTCTGCAGGACGCAGGAACTTTGGGTCGTGCCGAACGTAAGGGCGCCAATCACCCAATCCGACTTTGTCGAATGCCAGCGTGAGGAATTCTTCAACTGAGTGGGTTTCACCAGTTGCAATTACATAGTCATCTGGTTCATCTTGTTGCAACATCAACCACATTGCTTTCACATAGTCGCCCGCATAACCCCAGTCGCGTTTTGCGTCGGTGTTGCCAAGTACGAGTTCTTTATCAACGCCCAGCTTGATACGTGCTGCAGTGTTAGTGATTTTCCGAGTAACGAATTCCAATCCACGACGTGGACCTTCATGAGTGAACAAAATTCCAGAACACGCATAGAGGTCGTAGCTCTCTCGGTAGTTCATGGTGATGTTGTGACCGAACACCTTGGCGACGCCGTATGGCGAGCGAGGATGAAACGGAGTCATCTCGGTTTGCGGCACTTCACGTACTTTGCCAAACATTTCAGAGGACGAAGCCTGGTAAAAGCGAATAGGGTTGTTCTGCGCTCCGCCAACCATGCGAACGGCCTCGAGCGCACGAAGCACTCCAAGTCCGGTCACGTTTGCCGTGAGTTCTGCCTGATTAAACGACATAGCAACAAAGGAAATGGCTCCCAGGTTGTAGAACTCGTCTGGTTGCACATATTCAAGGGCTGTGACCAAACTGGTGAGGTCGGTGAGATCTCCAGGGATTATCTCTACGTAAGGAAATTCATCTCGAAGGAGTTCCGCACGCGGATTGTGCTGCCCCTTCATCATGCCGTACACCTTGTACCCCTTCCCATGCAGGAACTCTGCGAGGTGGCGACCGTCTTGGCCAGTGATTCCGGTGATAAAGGCTTTACGCATAACGGGTTCAAATCTATCAGTACGATCACTGGCGTGATTGCCGTTCTTGCTGGTGGTGTTGGCGCTGCACGATTTCTTCGTGGGCTCATGCTTGAAGTCGAACCCCAATACATCACGTCAATTGTCAATACTGGCGACGACACCGTGCTCCATGGCTTATGCATTTCGCCAGACCTCGACACAGTGACATACACACTTGCTGGCGCAATTGACCCCGAACGCGGTTGGGGTTTAGAAAATGAAACATGGATTGCAATGGGCGCATTGTCCAGATATGCCACAACTCGCCCACTTCATTCACACGCTGCGCCAACTTGGTTCAACCTTGGTGACAAAGATTTAGCAACACATTTTTACCGAACTGCTCGTCTTGCTGAAGGCGCAACGCTTGCCCAGGTGACTGCGGAAATTGCTCAAGCATGGGGACTTAACCTGCAACTTGTTCCCATGACCAATAACAGCGTGCAAACAGTGATCACGCTTGCCGAAGACTGCGAAGCTGGTAAAGCGGGAGCAGAAATTAGTTTTCAGGAATACTTTGTGAAGCATCATCACAGCGTTGCGGCTTCGGCTGTGAAGTTTGTTGGTTCAGCAGAAGCAACGCCAAATGGGTTAGAACTTCTTGCAAGCGCAGATTCCGTTCTGATCGCACCGTCAAACCCGCTAGTTTCGATTGCACCTATTCGGTCGCTTGCTGGAGTGGACAACATCCTTGCTCAGCGTCGCGATTCGGTATGTGCGATATCGCCAATTGTGAATGGCACGGCCCTGAAAGGCCCAGCCGATCGCCTCATGACCGAACTCGGTCACGAATCAACAGTCGTTGGCGTAGCAAAAATTTATGCACCAATTTGTGGCACACTTATTATCGATAACGCTGATGCGCATCTTGCTTCTGCAGTTGAAGCCCAAGGCATGCGCTGCATCGTTACCGACACCATCATGAAATCACCGCAAGTTTCTGCTGCGCTTGCGAAAACAGCATTGGATGCAACTCGATGAACAGACTGACTGCATGGGGCATTGCGGGAATTGGCGAAATAGTTCCTGGAGACCAAGTTGGCGACATTGTGGTGAACGCTTGTCGCAACGAGCCGAATGGACCACTGCAAGACAACGACGTTGTTGTAGTAACTCAAAAGATTGTGTCAAAGGCCGAGGGTCGACTTGTTGAAATTGATCCAGACGACCCACTTAGCCACAAGCAATTAGTTGAAGATGAAGCCGTGCGGATTGTGCGTAGACGCGGCGACTTGATTATTACCGAAACCAAACATGGCTTTATTTGTGCAAACAGTGGAATTGATCTGTCAAACGTTGAACGCGGATTCGCCGCGCTACTGCCGCTCGACAGCGACCGATCTGCGCGCCGTATCCGAGACATTATTCAAGCAAAATTGGGCGTATCTGTTGGAGTCATTGTGAGCGACACATTTGGACGACCATGGCGCAAAGGTCTAACCGATGTCGCAATTGGAGTCGCAGGAATTGCCGCAGTAGTTGACCTGCGCGGAACGCCAGATGCCCTTGGTCGCACCATGCAAGTAACCGAAGTGTGTGTTGCCGACGAACTCGCCAGCACAGCAGAACTCGTGATGGGAAAATCTTCAGGCATTCCTGTCGCCATCGTGCGCGGTGCAGATGCTTCTTGGTTCCGTGATGCATCGATGGACGAAATCGTTCGCCCGCCGCAGGAAGATTTATTCCGCTAACTGCTATTGCTGTTTGAAGTGTTGGCGGATCACACCGAGTCCATCGTGCAGCGTGGTCCATGGAGACCAACCGAGCTGAATTTTTGCCCGCACATTCGACACTGCAGTGCGCTGCAAGTCAGCAGGGCGTGCATCTACTTTTCGAGCCTTCACGGTGGTTCCTGCAGCGAGTTGTTTAAATAACTCTTCAACCGCAGTTTGCACTCCGGTTCCAATATTGATGAGCAAACCATCTCCGCGATTTTGCGCACGCACTAATGCGTCAACCACGTCATCTATATAAACGAAGTCCCTCGTTTGCTTGCCGTTACCAAAAATCTGCGCGTCGTCGCCCCTCAAAATGGCAGCTGCAAATGCGGCAACAACTCCATCTTCCTCGCGCTGTCGCAATCCATACACATTCGTTGTTGCAAGCACGGTGTATTCAATTCCGTGTTTTTCTCGGTAAACGCCGAGTAGATCAATCAACGTTTGAGCCATTACATGCGGCACGCCGATGGCATCGTTTTTTCTGCCTTCCTTAACAGGAAGATGCTTTGCATTTACTTCTCCATAAATCAGTCCAGCAGCGATGCACACCACCACTTTTTTCACACCATGATTTCGCGCTGCCTCTAATACCGACAACAACATAGGAACCGCTCGCATGACTGAAGAATTTTCTGAAGCCTGAGGCGCAAGTAGTGCGAAGTGATACAGCACATCGGGGCTACGAAGCCCAACAAGTTCTGCGAACTCAAGACTTGTGACATCGAGATGATGAAACCTCAACTGTCCACCCATTGCGCGTGCATCGGCAAGATTGGCAAGCGAACCAGTGGAAAGGTCGTCGACAACTTCTACAGCGTGACCATCAGCAAGTAATCGTTCGACCACGTGAGAACCAATAAAACCTGCTCCGCCACACACCATGACCGATGTGGAGGAAGTGTTCATGACTAAGAAATCTCTCCCTCGGGGAATCGACCACCCGTGGATATTTGACCCGATTGCACAACTCCAGTTGGACCAACAATGCAGTCAACAATGCGAGCATCGCTACCAACGTTGCCCATCACGATGGATCGTTCAACAACTGCACCACTGCCGATGACCGCCCCATTCAGCAACACCGAATTACTCACTTGCGCATTCTCGCCAACGTTTACGTTCGCAGAAATCACTGCGTCACGGACAACAGCACTTCCTGCAATTACCGCACTTGCATGTACGGCAGCGTCCGCCGGATTACGTAATTGCGTAGCAATGTCACAGTTTGCTTGCACATAGGTATCGGGCCTACCTGCATCAATCCAATAGTCATCTGTAGCCATGGCAAACAGTGCGCCTTCGGCTACTAGTTGTGGAAAGGTGACTCGCTCAATAGAGAGCTTTTCGGTGCCAGGCATTAGTGCAAGCGTTGACTCTTCCATCACATACGTACCGGC
The DNA here is from genome assembly GCA_903895515.1 of uncultured Acidimicrobium sp. Lineage (GTDB taxonomy): Bacteria > Actinomycetota > Acidimicrobiia > Acidimicrobiales > Ilumatobacteraceae > UBA3006. Next base: position 7,736 of record CAITUB010000186.1, read on the forward strand.
GCTTGCAAAACGACTGTCCGTTTCACCAGGTTGCGGTTTTTCAACAAATCGAAGCACTCGCCCATCTGCATTTGTTTCAACAATGCCAAATTGCGATGGATCATTAACAGGCGTAAGTGAGATTGTTGCCTTTGCGCCACTGCGACGATGGAAAGCAACCAAGTCTGCAACGTTGAGATCAGTCATCACATCACCATTGGCAACAATAAATGTGCCAGTAATACCTGCAGCACTAGCAGCAAACCCAATTGCTCCAGCAGTATCAAGTGGAGTTGACTCGACGGCGTACGTCATTCGAACTTCGCCACACATGTTGTTTGGAAACTCGGCGAAGAATGGTTCAGGTTTAAACCCCAACGCCAACACAACATCAGTCACGCCACCTTCGGCCAGGCGATTGATGAGCCTGCGGATCATCGGCACGTGCGCAACAGGTAACAATGGTTTTGGAATGGCGTATGTCAGTGGCCTCAGCCGAGTACCAAAACCTCCGACGAGCACGACTGCGTGCATCGCGGGTGAACTATCCCTGATAGTCCGCGAGGGAATCTGCAACAGCAGGACGAGGTACTTCTACTCCGTCTGGAGCAAACGACAGCACCACCGTCATCTGGTTATCAA
>CAITUB010000187.1 GCA_903895515.1 uncultured Acidimicrobium sp.
AACTGGTGTTCCTGCAATGAAACTGATTGTTGACCACCTGCTGTCAAACGGTGGCAAGGGCATGATCTATTCACCGTTCTTCAATTACATGTACGGCGACTTGTCCATGACCTACGAAATGATGCAGCACCCACAAACGCGCAACGGCCTCAGCGATGCAGGAGCACATTGCGGTGCAATTTGTGATGGTGGAATGCCGACATTCATGCTCACCCACTGGGTTCGTGACCGTACGCGCGGACCAAAGTTGTCGCTTGAACACATTGTGTACCGCCAAACTCGCCACACTGCGGAATTGCATGGCCTGTTAGACCGCGGGCTACTGAAGCCGGGACTGAAAGCCGACATCAACATCGTCGACTTTGACAACCTCGGATTTGATATGCCGCAGATGGCCTACGACTTACCGGCAAATGGTCGCCGTCTCGTGCAACACGCAAATGGCTACGTGAAGACATTCGTCAGTGGTGTGCAAACCGTAGACAACGATGCATTCACCGGCGAATTGCCAGGCGCACTCATTCGCGGACCACGCCGCTAACTACGAATTAGGAAGTCATTCCCCCGAGGCCAACAAGTCCTCGTGCAAATTCAATTTCTCCCATGTGGCGAAGTCCGTGTTGGTAAATCCAACACTCCACTGCGTCCAGCACGGTGATGCCAACTTCGCCAGCAACGCGCGCACTGTACGTGCTTTCAATCTGTGGCGGAAACGGCCGCGTAAAAATCACTCGAGTGAGTTCTTCTGGTTGTAGTTGCGCCAACCATTCATGCACGCGATTGAACACGATCTGCAAATACTCCTGAAATGCTTCGTAGTTGCCAATGCGCTGGCCCACCATTTCTTCAACGGTCTTGTGCTTGCCATGATCATTGATTGCAGGCGTAACGCGCTTGCTCCATTCCACATCCCACACTGGTGACTGTCCAGTAATTAGCCAGAACGACGAATCGATCATGTTGGTGATGTGAAACAAGCTAAACGCAATTGGCAATACACCTTCACGCTCAAAATGATTTACATGTTCAAGCGTCATGGTGCTGAGCGCCTGGTCGTATAACGAATGCAACGCTTTCATTCGTCGTTGCAATGAGTCAATAATCAGTTCGTTTGACATGGCTATTCCTTTGCTGCTTCTGCACGCATCTCTGCCTGCTCGTCAATTTTTGTTGGACGGCTCCGAATTTCGAATGTTGCTTGCACAATCTTTCCTGTAAATGGAAATGGCGCTACATAGTCTGGGCATACCGGCGATAGCCGATCACATCCCAAGTCCATTCCCATGCTTCCTAAAATTCGCATGATCTTTGGAATGTGCACATTGCCAATTTCTTTGCCATCTACCAACAACGTAATGGTGCCGGTTTCGCCTTCCCGATCAAACCGCGCTGCAAGCGTGTGCTTGCCCGCTGAAAGAGAAACTGGAGCGCTCGCTCGTTGATGTTTGCCAAGCGCGTTGTAATAGAAATTCAACTCTCCGTTGCGAATGAACATTGAATGTCCAATGTTGTGCCCACCGCGGGCGTAAATCACACCTTCTAGTGGAGTGTTTCCTACTTCAACATCAGCCGTAAACGTCCAGGCACGACCACTGAGCATTGGGCAAGCATCGGATGGAATGTGGGCAATCGGTGGGTAATACGTATAGGTGTTGCCATAGTGCGGTGAACCAGGACGAGATTTAGTTCCAAAGATTTCGATGCCGCGATCATCGAGTGGAAGCACTCCATACTTTTCTGCTTCTTCCCACCACAGTGCAATCATCTTCTTCAGGCGTTCTGGTTCTTTCGATGACAAGTCATGCATTTCCGAGAAGTCTTCAGTCAGGTTGTACAAGCCCCATGTGTCGTTTTCATATGGCACGTTTTGGTCATGGAACGTGACCGCTTTGTAGCCCTCTGACCAAATGGCACGATGCCCCATCATTTCGAAATACTGTGGCCCGCGCTTATTTCCTTGCACCGGCCCACCAAATGTGTAGCGCAGGCTTTCACCGTGCATTGCCATTTGTTCATGTCCGTTGAGCATTTTTGGCTGTTCAATTCCGAGCGATTCGTACACGGTTGCTGCGATATCAGAAATATGGCAGAACTGAGTGCGCACTGCACCAGGGTCAGCAATTTCCTTTGGCCACTTGATGATCAGTGAGTCACGAATTCCGCCGCCATAAGTTTGCGACTTGTACCAACGACTAGGTGTGTTGCCAACTTGCGACCATCCCCACGGATAATTCGAATGCGCCTTCTTTGTGCCGATGTAGTCAAGCCTGTTGGCAACAATTTCATCAACATTTTCCCATTCGCTGTTGAAGAAGCTCCACTCGTCCATCACGCCTTGTGGTCCACCTTCGCGGCTTGCACCATTGTCCGACAACAACACGATCATGGTGTTGTCAGACATTCCGCGCTCTTCCAAAAATGCAAGCAGTCTGCCAATTTGGGCGTCGGTGTGATCGAGCATTGCTGCAAACGCTTCTTGCAGCCTGCACGCAAACAACTGCTCGTTCTTCGTCAACTCCACCCACGGGCGAACACCCGGGTTGCGCATGGCAAGCGTGGTGTCCTGCGGAATAACTCCCATTTCTTTTTGGCGTGCAAACACTCTGTCGCGATGCACATCCCAACCCTCGTCAAACTTGCCACGCCATTTCGCTAGGTACGAATCAGGTGCATGGTGCGGTGCATGTTGTGCACCAAATGCCAAGTACAAATAAAACGGTCGGTCCGGTCGAACCGAAACCAAGTCGCGTATCCACGTAGTTGATTGATCAATCAAGTCTTCAGTGAGGTGATAACCCTCCTCCGGAGTGCGCGGAGGAAGAATGTGCTGATTGTCTTGTGTGAGTTCTGGATAGAACTGATCCGTTTCGCCGTTCAAGAATCCGTAGAAGCGATCAAAGCCTTTTTGTAGTGGCCAGTTGTGATGTGGGCCAGCAGCAGTGCATTCTTCCATCGGAGCCAAGTGCCACTTACCTGCGCAAAAAGTGGCGTACCCCTGCGTGCGCAATACTTCTGCAATGGTTCCCGCACGCGGGGAAATTCCACCGCGCATGTTGGGAAAACCCGTGTTCCAGTTTGATACTCCGCGCATGCCAACCGAGTGGTGATTGCGTCCCGTCAACAACGATGCTCGCGAAGGTGAACACAGCGCAGTGGTGTGAAATCCCGTGTATCTCAGGCCAGTTGCGGCAAGTGAATCGATATTGGGAGTTGGTATTTCACTGCCGAAACAACTTGGGTGAGCGAAGCCCATGTCATCAAACACGATGGTGATCACATTTGGTCCACCAAGGGCTTTGGGTAATTCGGGCCACGAAGGAGTTGACTCTTGATAGGTGCTGGCGATCTTGCCCGTAAAACTCGGCTCGTACTGACTCATTGCATTTGCCCCCTTGCACAGACTCTATGTTTTGTCATAGAGTCTGTCAAAACACATCAAGGGGGAAACGATGTCAGAAGAAAAAACACCAAATCTCAAGCACAAATACGGCCGAATTGACTTGGACTATGCCGCACAACTTGCGACAACTCCCCCAGAACAAGACGGACCAATCTTCATGGTCAACCTGATGAAGTACCACGACGTTGCCCAATACAGCAGCGCCGATGCTCCACAAGTAAGTGGACGCGAAGCAGATGACAAATATAACCCTGCATCAATTCTGAACAAGATCGGTGCAGACATTGTGTTCGTTGCCGACGTAACGAAGAATCACATTGGCGACGAAGACTGGGATCGCATTGCCATCGTTCGCTACGCAACTCGCAAATCATTTATCGATATGCAGCAACGCAAAGACTTCGCCGAAAAGCATGAGCACAAAGCTGCCGGAATGAAGCGCACCACCATTGTGTGTTGCAGGCCAGTAGACGAAGCGCTAGACACACGCACTCGACCAGAAGACTTCGGTCTACGAAACATCGTTATGGTGGTGCGTCAAGCTGCAGACCGCGAGCAGGTTCTCAATTCAGTGCCGAACGCTGTTGGCATGTGGGCGGAAGGAACCATCATTGGTGACGGTCGTAAATATGACACAGTGCAGTTTGTTCACGTTGCTACCGAACAAGAAGCAGATGCGCTCGTTGCATCAATTAACGGGCTTTCATCTGGCGAAAGCTACGCGATGACGCTTTCTGCTTCGGTTGACGGAATTACCTCATAGCAACATGACCAACATTCCAGCATCGGCGATCGATGGTCGGAGCCTGCGTCGCGAACGCAATCGACAAGACATCGTTGATGCCCTACTCGGGCTTATTGAAAACGGAGAAACCGAAATCAGTGCAGCTCTCATTGCGAGCAAGGCTGGCCTTTCGGAGCGGTCCATCTTTCGGTATTTCGATGACGTAAACGATCTCTACCGTTCCGTTTGCGACCTGGCATTTTCGAAGGAAATTGAGTTTGCACTCATCGATGACGCTGGTGTCGGTTCGCTTGATACGAAGATTGAAAACTTCGTCAATCAACGCGTTCGCATTTACACCATGAACGAAAAAATTGCTCCGGCTGCACGTTCATTTGCATTTAAAAATCCCATCATCAAAAATCAACTTGTCTTTGGTCGCAAGTTACTGCGCGCACAAATCGCTAAGCACTTTGCCGAGGAGCTCTCTACATTCGACAAATCGCAACAGCAGGTTGCAGTTGCCATCATCGATGCTCTCACCACATTTGAGAGCTACGACATGATGCGCTCAGACCAGAAGATGTCAGTTCAGACCATTAAATCAATACTTTCCGCAGCCATTAGAAAGGCACTCCAATGAAAGCGCTTCGCACACCAGACTCTCAGTTTGACAATCTTGCCGATTACCCGTTTGCCCCTCATTACGCCGAAATCAACGATCTTGATAGTGGCAAACTCCGCGTTCATTACATCGATGAAGGCCCACGTGATGGCGAAATCGTGTTGCTCATGCACGGTGAACCATCGTGGTCATACCTTTACCGCAAGATGATCCCCATTTTCGTTGCCGCGGGACATCGCGTTATCGCCCCAGACCTTGTCGGCTTCGGAAAATCTGACAAGCCGTCTGAAAAGTCCGACTACTCGTATTCGCGTCACGTGCAATGGATGGCCGAGTTGCTCTTTGATCACCTGTCCATTCGCAAGGCCACTTTCTTTGGTCAAGACTGGGGCGGGCTAGTTGGCCTTCGCTTGGTTGCCGCAGAACCTGAGCGTTTCTCGCGCATTGTGGTCAGTAACACCGGTCTTCCAACTGGTGAGCAACCACCAACCGATGCCTTCATTGCCTGGCGTGACTTCTCGCAGAATTCAAAAGTGTTCCCAATTGGCACCATCGTCAACGGTGGAAGTGCAACCGACTTAAGTGAAGCAACTATCGCTGCCTACGATGCGCCATACCCCGACGACTCGTATAAGGCTGGCGCGCGAATTTTCCCTTCGTTCGTTCCAACATCGGTTACCGACCCTGCACACAACGACAATGTCGCGGCATGGGAAATACTGAAGAAGTTTGAGCGTCCGGTGTTGTGTTGCTTTGGCGACAAAGACCCCGTTACCAAGGGTGGCGCGAAACCTTTCATGAAGTTGATTCCTGGAGCGCAAAACCAACCACACGTCACCATCGAAGGTGGCGGACATTTCATTCAGGAAGACAAAGGCGAAGAACTCGCCACACTTATTAATTCATTCATCGCATCGACGCCTTTGTAAAGGACACCAAAATGGAAATCACTCTGCTTGGAACTGGAAGCCCGCTACCCGACCCACGTCGAGGCGGGCCAGCAACATTGGTTCGAGCAGGTGGACAAACCATCCTCGTTGATGCTGGTCGAGCAGTTGTCATGCGCCTTGCAGGTGCGGGCACATTGCCCGTGCTGTTGAATGCAGTGCTTATCACCCATCTACACAGCGACCACATCACCGATTTAAATGATGTCATCACGAGCCATTGGGTTATGACCGGCATTGAAACACCGCTCAATGTGTACGGCCCTCCGGGAACCCAAACCGTGGTGGACGGAATTTTGATGATGCTTGCACCAGACATTTCATATCGTCTTGCACACCACACCGACACACTTACCTATAAGCCAAAAGTCGTAGTTACCGAAGTGAAGCCTGGAGCAACATTTGCAATTGGCGATGTACAAGTAAAAGTTGCACGCACGCATCACCAACCAGTTGAGCCAACAGTTGCATTCCGTTTAGAGCACGATGGCAAGTCAGTCGTGCTTGGTGGCGATGGCATTCCGTGCGACACGCTGGACGAAATTTGTGCCGGTGCCGATGCCTACGTGCAGACCGTGATCCGCGAAGACTTGGTCAAGCTCGTTAAAAACAAGCGATTCCTCGACATTTTGGACTATCACTCAACGGTTGAGCAGGCTGCACAAACAGCAACCAAGGCTGGCATCAAGAAATTGATCCTCACGCACTACGTTCCCTCAATGCAGCCCGGTCAAGAAGAGGAATGGCGTGCATTTGCTGCAAAGTATTTCGACGGTGAAATCGTGCTTGGTGACGACCTCACCACTACCACCATCTAACTTTCGGTTGGGTCTGTCACTGCAATTCCACTTTCAGACGCTGCGGCGCACAGTTTTTTGTCCGAACTAGAGAAGAGGTCGGCACGCACCATGAGTGCGGTTGCCAAATGAATTGCATCCGCGCTCTTTAGTGACGATGTCTGCACTACCTCACACGATGCGTCAATGACCTCGGAAGAAATGTCAACGAGAACCACATCTGCAAAAAGTTTGTGCATTGCATCTAGTCGCCCCCGAACAGCACTTGCCGGCATGCTTCCTTCGCGCACTCTTCTCATCAGCGTTGAATGCATTTCAGTTCGCGCCAATTGAGAGGTCACCTTCTCGCTACTGAGATTCCATATATTCAGATTTTGTTTTGAACCGATTTCAGTAATGACAAATTTGACGAGTGAAGATGAGTCAAAATAGGTGATCATTATCTGCGATCTTCGATGATTGCATCAGAGAGACTGAAACCAAGATCTATTGGTGGTGGAAGCGTTTTACGTCTCGTAAGAGCTGGTCGCGCCTTACCTTCGGCAATTAAACGTTCGAGTATGAGTTTTGATTCACTGACTGGGCTAATTCGCGCAACCGGTTTTCCGTGTTCTGTCACGATGATTTCGTCTCCCTTTTGGACACGATCGATGTACTTACTGAATTGGCTCTTCAAGTCACGAATTCCAACTTCAACCTGACGGGTTTGAGCGATTTTCTTCATCTTTTAATTGTAGTCACATTTGCTTAAAATATTGACCACAATTTCCCTACACCATCATGTGTGGGCCTAACCCTCTTGGCGGAAGCCCCATTCAACGCCCTTCGGGGTGTCGCGTACTTCAACCTTGATTTCAGCGAATCGATCGCGAATCATGTCGGACAAATCGAATCGCTTATCGGCGCGGACCTGCGCACGTAGGTCAAGCAGAATCTGCACGAATGGCCCAACAACTTCGCGCGGGTCACGCAACCCACCAGTCGCCGCACCTGCCAGACGTGTCACCATGCTGCGCAATACGCTGCGCGCATATTCTGCGTCAGTGCTTTGCAACGTGTCTGCAGACCAACCCGCAATTGCATCATCTAACTCCAGCGCAGCACGTGCTGCTGCATCTGCATTTCCTTCATTAAGCGCAGCAGCGAATGCATCGTTGAGTCGATCAGTTGCTTGGCGCAAGTTGCTATCAACCGTTTCAACCACCGCAGGTGCTGAAGTAAGAGTTGCGGCAACTGTTGACGTAACTGCATCCGACCATGGGTTACGCAAGCGATCAATAGAGAACACTTCACCGCTTGCAATTTCGGTGGTAGTTCCACGCAAGCGCAGGCTCACCACTCCCTTGCCAACCACAGTTGCAGTGTTTGCATCGAGGTCAAGCATGATGCCTGTGTGTTCGTCTACACCCAAAACGTAAACGTCATCGGGAAGCTCGGTTTCCATTACTGAAAGGCGACGTTCGCCCATGTAACAAAAACGAGTGTCGTGATGCCCACCTTCAGCATTGTTGTAATGCGGAATAACAACAGCATTAACGCCAATTTCGCCGAGAATGTTCAAACCCTCTAACCAATGTGGGTTAGCTCCGGCTTTATAAATTTCGTACACGGGAAGTGTGAATCTGCCAAGCGTCAGTGCAGCAGCAGACGCAAACGTGACTACTCCACCATCGCGCAGCTTCTTCACCAGCAAACCAGCGAGTGGACTTCCGCTCCATTGGCGCAATGCATACGTTGGCGAACCAGGGCCCGCAAATACATAATGAGCATCTGCTACCAATTGCAAACCGCGCTCAACAGTCAGCGCATCTGCTTCTACTAACTGCGTAAGCCCGGCAACATCCAGCTTCATATTGATACTGGTGTTGAAATACTCCACTGCTTTTGAAGCGAGTTCAGGTGCATTTTCTTGAAACCCGTACGGCGTGTCAAGCAGTGTTGCACGCGCAGGGTTTGGCAACATGCGTGAAATAAGACGATGGGTTGGCACCATGGTTGGCGCAGTTTCGCCAGAACCCATAATGACCAAAATGCGTGGAAGCGTCATGAAAAGAACCCATCTGTAGTTGCTGTATGCACAACTTGCGCAAAACGCACAGGGTGTTGTGCATGCAAGTCGTGATCTGCGGGACTGAACCATTCAACCCGAACTGTTGGCACATTGTGCAATGCGTGCTCAACGGCGTGGCGTTTTGTTTCTGAAAACACACCGCCCGGGCCTTCTGCGGGAACAAACATCACCGGCACGGATATGTCGTTATATATATGTGTCGGCTTGTGTTCCCATAATCCACGCAACACCATCAGATGGCGCTCCAAGGTAAGCCATGGTCGAATAGTTCCATCAGGCAGGTGTTCGAAATTGGCCATCGAGCCGTCGATGCCTGTCTTTGGCCAATCAGGGTGCGCACCTTCCATATATCCGCGCATCCGTGAAACAGGAGTGCCCAGTAAATTTGGTGGACGAAGAGCAACTGAACACTCTTCCCATTGTGGAAAATGTGTTTGCAGTTCTAAGAACCCGCCGTCTACAGCAACTACCCCACGAACAAGTTCTGGGTGCATGTGTGCAAGTTCGATAACCACGTTGCCACCCCACGACTGACCAGCTACTACCGGATGCTCAAATCCCTCAGATGCCAAAATGCGCAGTAGCTCGGCA
>CAITUB010000188.1 GCA_903895515.1 uncultured Acidimicrobium sp.
ATGTGCATCGCGGAGAATGCGGTCGGTATCAATCACTGAAGAACGCCACTGCTCATCGACAGGTAGTTGTAGGCCATTAAAGCTAAACGTGTAACTGAGATGACAAATTGCGATTCCCTTCACATCGAAAACATGAGGAGAAATTTCATCTGGTGTACGCGCCATGCCAGATTGCTGTACATCACTGTTCAATAAAGCATTTACCGTTGCGTCAACTCCCAGTGAACCACGGTCATACGCATGGTTGCTTGCGGTGCTGCATCGATCGAAGCCTGCACTGGCAATTGCTGAAGTGATTTCTGGTGGCACACCAAATTTTGGGAATGTAGAGAGCGGTTCACCCGCAGGAGCAATCGGTGTCTCTAAATGACAGATGGCCAAATCTGCAGATGAAACGAGAGGGACAATGTCGGCAAACATTGGAGCAAAGTCATACGAATCGGTTTTACCTTCAGATTCGGCATTGCGTTTTGCTTGCGTCACTAAAGGGGTATGCACCAAGACATCGCCAGCAAACGCCATGGTGATGGTTGTTTCACTAAGCGGATTCGTGGTGCTGCTAGTTGCGGCAGTTCCGCAAGCCGAAACAAGCAAGATGCATGCAAACAGTGCAGTGCGTTTCACACTCTTAATCTAAAGGTTTATACGTGTCCGAGCGATGCCATCTTCATGCGGTTGCGAGTACCGGCAACGGTGTACACAACAATGAATACCAATGCATCCAGCAAAATAATGGTTGCACTTGCTGACGTATCTAAGTGGTAACTCAAGTTCATGCCAACAAAACACGTAACGGCGCCAATGAGCGGTGAAATCCAGAGCAGTTTGGAAAAGCTGTTTGTGGTCATACGTGCAGCAGCGGCAGGAATGACGAGGAGTGCTGAAATAAGCAATGTTCCGATCACGCGCATGGTGACCAAAATGGTGAGTGAAAGCAGTGACAACAACACCATTTCGACGACCGAAACATTGACCCCAGATACTTGTGCAACATCTGGATCAAACGTGGAAAACAGCAGCTTTCGATACCACGCAACAATGACTGCAAGCGCAATGAGCGCAACTACAGACACTGCAACAATGTCTGCAACTTTGACGCCAAGCACACTGCCAAACAACACGGCTTCGATGCTCTTTGATGCTTGGCCGTATCGATTCATGAGTGCCAAGCCCAGCGCAAAAGATGCGGTGGTGACCACACCAATTGCTGCGTCAGCTCCTAACACTCGTCGCCGAGCAACGCGCGCAATCAATACGCCTGAGACGATTCCCCAAATGCCAGCGCCAATAAAAAAGTTGATGCCAATCACCGCGCTTGCTGCCGCACCACCAAATACTGCGTGAGAAAGCCCGTGGCCGATGTAGCTCATGCCACGTAACACCACGAACACGCCGAGCAGTCCGCACAGCGCACCAGCAATAGTGGCAACCACGAGCCCGTGTCTAAAAAATTGAAAGCCGTACGGTTCAAAAATGTCAAACGCGAGCATCATTTTCCTTCACCTCGCATTTGCACTCTTCCGTGATCCACAACAAGCGGCATACCACCGTGTTCGAGTACTTCCATCGGTGCGCCATATGTGGCTTCAAGTACTGAAGGAGTGAGCACTTCGCGTGGGTTTCCATCGGCGATGACACGCTTGTTTAAACACACCAGTCGAGGGAGGTGAGCGGCAAGACCATTCAAGTCGTGCGTCGTGAGCAAGATGGTGAGGCCATCTGCATGCAAGTCCGCCAATAGGTGCAACACCTCGTGTCGCGTTCGAACATCGACACCGGAAGTTGGCTCGTCCATAATCAGAATGTCTGGGTTGCGAAACATTGCGCGAGCAAGGAACACGCGTTGTTGTTGTCCGCCAGAGAGTTCGCGGATGTGTCGTTGAGCGACATCGCCAATACCTAAGCGATCAAGAACTTCGCGGACCGCGGTTCGTTCAGCGTGAGTAATTCGTGGCCACCAGGTGCTTTTTGCGCGCGTCATCACGATGACTTCTTCGACGGTGACCGGGAAGTACCAGTCCACGGTTTCAACCTGAGGCACGTAACCAATGGTCAACTTAGGGTCCATCGTGATTGAACCGTGAGCAACAGGGTGTGCTCCCAGGATCGCTTTGAGCAACGTGGTTTTTCCTGAGCCAGATGGTCCAACGACTCCTACGAACTCGCCCCTATTGACCTGCATATATACGTCATCAAGCACCGCGGCATTGCCGTAGGTGCACGATACGTGTTCGCAATTAATGAGTGATGGGGTGCTCATGGCTCGCTATTGAGGGTAGGTGGCGGTGTCCTTCACTACATCACTCACGTCCAAAGTTTTTAGCGCAGATGCGTCACCACCAAGGGCTTCAACCATGGTTACGTAGTCAAAGCGCATGAGCCCAAGCCAGGAATGTTCGGCACCACCAGGCTCGCCAAGCAGGTCGTCGTCGCGCAATACATCGACATATCGCACTCCAGTTTCGGCGCCAATTTGTTCCAGAACTGGTGACGGGAATACTTCACTGCCAAACACGGCAGTGACTCCAGACTCCCGTACTTGCGTGATGAGGTTGGCTATTTCCTTCGGTGTTGGCTCATCAAATGATGATGGCTGGATTGCTCCAATGACGGTGTATCCGTAATGCACCGAAAAGTACGCGTATGCGTCGTGGTAGGTGAGCAGTTTGCGTTGCGCTTCCGGAATGGTTGCTGTCGCGGTAATCATCGCAGCATCGAGTGCGTCAATTTTTTCTGCAAAAGCCGCGTAGTTCTGTGCAAAGAGATCTGCATGAGTTGGATCTAGGCGTGACAGAACGTCGCGAACGACTTCGGCGTACTTCTTTGCTAATGGAGGATTGGTCCATAAATGAGGATTTGGCTTTCCGCCTTCTTTAGGAAAGGAGAAATCGAAAATGTAATCATTTGGTGGCA
>CAITUB010000189.1 GCA_903895515.1 uncultured Acidimicrobium sp.
GAGTCATGGGGTAACCGTAATGGAGCGGGTGACGGGAATCGAACCCGCATAGCCAGCTTGGAAGGCTGGAACTCTAGCCATTGAGCTACACCCGCAAATAGCAGAACCTTATGATACTTGGAGATGGCCAAAAACGCCATCTCGGACACGAGAACAACAATGAGCAAGCCAAACCTGGTGAAGCGACTGGCGGGCATTGTGCTGGGCATGTTTGCTGTGGCGATGGTGACTCCATCTGCGCACGCAGCACCGACCACATTTGTTGACCAACATGTTGCCTCGGGATTTGTCGTTTCACGAAATGGTTTTGCCTTTCCCAATTGGGGTGGATTAACCGATGAAAATGCACTCGCATTCAGGCAAATGGGTTTGTTGTTTGCTGGCTCGGCTAATTGTCATAAAGATTCACTCGGTGCGCATTGCGATGTACGTGGTGGAGTGCGCGTTGATCTTGATCACATCAACTTGCATCTCGCTCAAGGGCGATGCGAGGGGATGGTTATTTTGGCGGCTCGACTGTTTAAGCATCCAGCGAACATTGTGCAAATAAGTAAACGTGCCCACAATGCTTCGCAACTCACGCAAGACGAGGCAGAGCACCAAATTGCATTCTGGTGGGCAACGCAACTTTCGCCGACTATTGGTCTGGAATCCCTGAGGACAGCTGGATTACAACCAACGGAAATTGGCCAACTTCTTTTTGAAAGCCTCAGCCGTAAAGAGATGGTGTCGCTTGGTGTGTACACCGAAACCAGCGGTCACACCGTGCTGCCAATCTCGGTTGATGAAACAGAAACGCAGTATGTTGTTCGGCTTTACGATCCAAATCAGCCAAGGGTCGTTCCCAAGTTGGTGATTGATAAGTCAACCCAACAATGGACCATCACTCCGTATGTGGCGCCAACAGGAACACCGGGGTCCATTCGCTGGACTGGGCCTGGTCGCTTGGACATCGTGCCAATCAGTTTGCGCAGTCGAATTGGAAACTGGAGCCTGCTCGTTGACTTTTAGCGCGTGACGGCGAACAAGGCCAGATTGGTCGTATCGTTAGTACACGCATGCGTAGTACAAAAATCATCGCCACAGTCGGTCCGGCATCACGCGCCGAGCATATGTTGCAAGGCCTCGTTGAAGCCGGTGTAGACACATTCCGCATTAACTGTTCGTACCTCGAGTCACATGAAGTGTTGGAACTCATTCAACACATCCGTGCAGCAACTCCGAACGTGGGAATCCTTGTCGACGTGCAGGGCCCAAAGTTGCGCACAGGCGATTCTGCATACACATTTGTTGAGGGAACCGAAATTGAATTGGCTCCCGACATGTTCGGTTTTGACTTGCATGAAATTGGTATTCAGTCCGGTGAGCGTGTGTTGGTTGCTGACGGACAAATTGAATTATGGATCACGTCAATTCGCGGCGGCGACATAACGGCGCGAGTTTTGGTTGGCGGCGAATGCGCACCACACCGCGGCGTGAACTTCCCAGACACCGACGTAAAAGTGTCGGCGTTGAACGAAAA
>CAITUB010000190.1 GCA_903895515.1 uncultured Acidimicrobium sp.
CAGGCTTGCTTGAGCGTTGCGCTCGGCAATGGGCCGGCGTTCTTGTGTGTAGGTGTTGAGAGAGGAGGAATTGTCCAGACCGCGCTCGATGCGGTCAATCTTCCACAGCACGTTGTGGGCGTCTGCAATACCAGTGTTCAAACCCATTCCACCAGTAGGGGGAAAGCGGTGTGCAGCATCTCCAGCAAGAATCACTCGACCACTCAAATAATCGGATGCCAGCTGTGACGTCATGGTCCATGCCGATTGTCGCAACATGGTTAAGGGAATGTCATTAGGTGCAAGTGCCTTATTGATGATCTGCTTGCACTCTTCATCCGAGTGAGGCTCAGTTGGTGCTTCTGCAACCGGTTGCATGTAGACCCACTCGTTGTCGCCGCCATGGCTAACCAATGCACCACCTGAAAGCGGGTCACAGATCCAGTACAGAATTCCGGGATGCCGTCCAACAAGTGTGGATAGGTCGGCACGGAAATGAAACATGGCGAACTTTTGCAAGTTGTCCGGCCCATCCATGGAGATTTCGGTGGATTGTCTCACTGCGCTAGAAGAACCGTCACAGGCGAGTAACCACGTGCTTTGCACAATGCTTTGAATATCGCCATTGGTGAATGTGGAGGTGACTGAGTGATCGTCCTGTGTTTGGCTCAGCCAGGTGGTGGAGTATTCAACATGAATGTTTCGCTTGGCCAATTCATTTACGAGTATTGGCTCTAGGTGATGCTGAGCAAGGTTGCGCAGTGGCATGGGGGTGAATTGCAGGTTGTCGTCGCCTTGTTGTTCGTATTGCAAAGAGCCCAGTACACGTTCGCCAAGCCTGGTCACCCAGTGCACCTTTCCCGCTCGGTCGGGGGACTGCGCGTGTTTTCGCAGCTCGTCAACATCGAATCCTATTTGACGCCATATCTCAAATGTGCGGGCATTAATGACGTGTGCTGCTGGTGCGCGCTGTGTACTTGGTCGTCGTTCAATAATGCGAACTACGAGGCCCAGTTCATGGGCGAGTAATGCGCTCGTGAGACCAACTGGGCCTGCACCAACAATCAATATGTCGGTTTTTGCATTCATAGTTGCCGCCTAGAACACGCCTTCGTAGCTACCGCCATCAAGTTGCAAGTTTTGTCCACTGATGTATCCAGCCTGAGCAGAACACAGAAATGCGCATGCATCGCCAAATTCATTGGGTTGGCCAAGCCGACCAGCCTTGATGGATTTCACCTGTTCAGCGCGAGCCTCTTCGTAGGTGATGCCGCGGAACTGCATTACCAATTGCGCCATTTGTTCCTGTCGATAGGTGTCAAAACGCTCAGGCAACAATTGATTAACGGTGACATTGAATTGGGCGAGATCTTTCGACAGCCCCTTTAGTACTCCTGTAAGACCAAGTCGAGGACCGTGTGAAAGCGACATCGCCGGGTTGGGTGACTTCACCATGGCAGAACTGATTGCAATGATGCGACCGAACTTTCGCTCGCACATTCCTGGAATTACACGCTGCAGAAACATGAGCGGGGCAGTGAGGGAACGCTGTACCGATTCGGTCATGTCGGCGTTCGAAATGTCGCTAAACATTTTTGGCGATGGTCCTTCGCCGTTCAATAACACGATGTCTGGTGCTGGGCAAGCGTTGATGAGTGCTTGTTGAACTTCGTCAGTCGATGAATCGCCAACAACGCCAGTGGCGCGAACTGAATATTTTGTTGTTAATTCACGAACTGCTTTTTCAACGTCGGCGGCTGTTCGTCCATTAATGACAACATTGACACCTTCTCTCGCCAAACTTTCTGCACATGCATAGCCAAGTCCGCGACTTGACGCGAGAAGGATGGCGTTGCGTCCGGAAATTCCGAGATCCATAACAGTCCTAGATCAGTCCGCGTGCTTCACGCGCTGCAGCAATCTCAAATAGGTCTGGCTGATTGATGAATGACTCTGGTTCTTTTGGTCCCCATACGGAAAAGCCTGCAGGGCCATCAGACCCTTCCCAGTCACGCTTGCAATGATTGCGTGCCCAGTCTTCATCATCGGTGATTTGGTCCATGTCGGAAAAGAACTCAAACATGTTTCCCGACGGGTCGGTGAGATACCAGAACATATTTGCGCCCAAATTGTGTCGGCCTACACCCACCACGTTTGCATCTGGTCGTTCAGCGAGTACTTCCATGCCTAACTTTCCAATGGCATCAACGTCGTCAACTTCTAACGCGTAATGGTTGAGATGACTGGTGAATCCAGGGTGGATGAACAAGTTGTGATGGTCCGTTTCCACACGCATGAAGGTGGCGATTCCATTCAGGATTTGGTCGGAAACCTTGAACCCGAGGCCGTTTATATAGAAATCAGTGACCTTCTCAAAATGAGGGGTGCCGATAACTACGTGGCCAAGGCGGCGTGGGGGACGTGGTTTCGCCTCGGTAATTGCATCTGCGCGCAGACCATCTCGATTGATCTTCCCAGAACTATTGAGGCTGCGATCGGGTGAAGGCGTGAGTGGGGCGGGAGCACCAACTTCAACAGTGATCGCATGATCAACGATCGGGTCTTTACACGTCAACGTGGTTCCCGAAATAGTTGATTCAACACCCATGTCGTGAAGACGCTTTGAGATATCGGCAAGGTCTTGTTCAGATTCGCAACTGAGATGTAACGCTGCAAGGTGTCGGTAGTCGTCTTCAACAATGGTGATTTGTTTATTGCGATCTGCAGTGCCAAGAGTGCCGGAAGTATCTGCAGTGAGGCCTCGTCGCTGCCAAAATCCACTGAGTTCATCCGGGTTCTTTACTGCAAGATCGATGGAGAGAATTCCATTCAGAGCCATGGTTACTTCGCTTTCTCGTAGTTGCTGACGCGACGACACACGTTGGTGAGTGTTCCAATACCTTCAATTGTTGAGGTGACGACATCGCCGTCTTTAAGAAACTTGCCTTGAGTAGCACCAATGCCGTCTGGGGTGCCAGTGAAAATGATGTCACCAGAAGTAAGCGTCGTGATGCGCGATAGGTATTCGATGAGGAACGGCACATCGAAGATCAAATTCTTCGTGGAATCACTTTGTCTCACTTCGTCGTTCACGCGAGTTTCCATGACAAAATTATTCAGGTCTGCAAAGTGATCCGTTGAATATACAAACGGACCAATTGGCCCGAACGTGTCGAATGACTTCCCCAGATCGAAGTGGGGAGGTTGTGCTGCAAATTGTGCAAACCGATCCGAAATATCTTGGCCGACAGTCACGCCAGCGACATGGCTCCATGCGTTTTCTCGATCGATATCTTTTCCGCCTGTACCGATTACGACCACAAGTTCTACTTCGTAGTCAACACCGTCGGAGCGCATTTCGATATCTGAAGTTGGTCCAACAAGGCAAGATGGGAATTTGGTGAACACGAGTGGATTTGTGGGGAGTTGCATGGATGCTTCATCTGCGTGGCTCTTGTAGTTCAAGCCAACCGCATAGCAATTTCGAGGCATCGTCACTGGCGGGCCAACGACGACATCGTCAATTTTTCCAGTGGGAGTAGCCGCTGCAATTTGCGAGGCAAGTTTGAGCAGTTGTTTCTCCGCAGCAATGGCATGCATTGGATCGCTTGACAGCGAACCGTTGCTCAGTTGTTCAATATCAAAATAATGCTGGTCGGATACGAGCACGGCTCGACCGCCAACGTTCCCCAAAACGAATGGCATGGGGCAGATAGTACGACATCAAACTATTTGATGTCAAAGTAACTGGATACAGTGAATATATGGATGCCAATGAACTGATTGATGAAACGGTTTCGTCTTGGGGTGAGCAGAGGCCGGACCTCGATTTTGAAGCAATGAGGGTTGCTCTGGGTATCAACGTCGTCACTGCTCAGTATTCAGAGATTTATGGGGATCTCATTAAGTCGCTTGGGATCACGTTGGGAGAATTTGACGTACTTGCAACACTTCGCAGGAATGGAAAACGTGGTGTCCTCACGCCGAAAGAGCTTGCGCGTGTAGCGATGATTTCTCCAAGCGGTCTCACAAACCGTCTTACTCGTCTAGAGAATATGGGGCACATTGATCGTCAAATGGACCCTGCAGATCGCAGAAGCTCGCTTGTTCGACTCACTTCTAAAGGTGCAAAAACTGCAGATGTTGCAATTGAGCGTTTATCTGGAGAAATGAATGCTGTTTTTCAAGGTTTGAATAAACGAGATCTGGAAGCCTTTACGCGCGTTATTGAGGCCTTGCTCGGGAATGTCAAATCAAAAATGTCTAAGGTTTCGATTTAGGCAACGAAGCGCACGCCAAGTAGCGAAACAACCGCAATAGCGCCCCAACTGATTGCGGCCAGCAGTAACGGCCTTCCACCAACTTTAAAGAGTTTGGAAATCTTCACGTCAGAACCAAGTCCGACTAGTGCAACAGCTAAACACCACTGTTCAATTTTCTTCAACGGTGAAAGCCAGTCAGTCGGAATAACACCACTTGCGCGGATAGCGATCATTACGAGAAATCCAATAACGAACAGCGGCATGATGTTGACTTGGCTCCGAGAAGCCTTAGCGGTAAATCCGCTTTTCCCGCGTTTTACCCAGAAGGCCATAATCGTGACGAGCGGTGCAAGCAACACAACTCGCGAAAGTTTGACCACGATTGCCGCATCTGCTGCGTCTTTGCCCCCAGTAGAGGCCGTTGCAACTACTTGAGCAACATCGTGCACGCTTGCACCGACCCATGCACCGAACATGTGGGCATCCTGCAGACCCACCACATTGCGGAGCAACGGCAAGAGCACAATTGCCAAACTTCCGCACAGGGTGACAAGTGCGATCGAGTAGGTAACTTCCTCCTCGTCAGCCTCGACAACACCTTCCATTGCTGCAACTGCTGAGGCGCCGCAGATGGAAAACCCAGTTGCAATGAGCAAGGAAAGAGTTTTGGAAACTCCAAGTTTTGGTCCAAGCCAGGTAGTGCCAAGAAAAGTAAACGCAACAACACCGAGCACCACGAACAGTTCTCGACCGCCCAAGTCGATTACTTGCGAAACAGCGAGCTGGGTTCCAAGCAGGACGATTCCGAATCGAAGTACTTTCTTTGACGCAAATTTTTGCCCTGGCGCACAAGCCTTTGGGATGATGCCCAAGTTGCCGATAACCACGCCGATTACCAGAGAGGCCACGAGAGGTGAAACGCTGTCAAATTTCCAGTGGATATTGAAACCAACAAAGGTCACAACCAACGCAAATATGAGCCCTGGGGTGTATCTGCGCACTGCAACGATCACTGTTGAATTGTAGAATTTATTCGTGACTTCAAACGATTCACCTAGTAACACGCAGTTCCGCGAACCTGGTGAGTGGCGCACGCTGTTGGTGGTGGTTGCCGTCTATGGGCTCACGGTGCTCACGGTGTTGCGTTATGAGGTACTTACCCCATGGTTGGCAATACCAATGCTTGCGGGGCTCGGTGCATGGCACCTCAGTATGCAGCACGAGGTATTGCACGGTCACCCGTTTAAG
>CAITUB010000191.1 GCA_903895515.1 uncultured Acidimicrobium sp.
GTTTAATTGGGACATCAGCGAAGGTTTCCTTCGTCAGATTCCTACAGGTATTGGTGGTCCGGAAAATGGCATCGGTGGCCACATGAGTCAAGGCACTAAGGGCGGAGTCACGCTCTTTATTCAGGTAAAAAACGTTGAAGCATCACGCGCGATGGCGGTGTCACTTGGTGGCACGTTGACATCGGAACCGTTTCAGATTCCTGGCCGTGCATTAATTGCAGGTATTGAAGACCCTGAAGGCAACCCAATTACTCTGGTGCAGCAGTAATTACAGCAATGAATACACCGCAACACTGCGGCTTGATTCAGTAATTGCAGCACTCCACGCGTTCACCACAGCGTTACTGTTCTTGTAGTACGAGTTGTCTGCTTGCGATGCCTCACCAAACAAGGTGATTACTACGTATGTTCCATTTTCAGCTCGAGCTGTAGTGCGTCGAGCAAGACCTGGGCGATTCACGTAGCACCATTCCTGCATCTGCTCATCGAGGGCTCGGAATGCAACGGCGTCAACGCCTGTTGCCAGGGTGAATGTTTCTACTTCAAGAACAGCCATGAAAATCTCCGATGAAATTGGTGCGCCCTCTGGGGATCGAACCCAGGACCTGCGGATTAAGAGTCCGTTGCTCTACCAACTGAGCTAGAGGAGCGATAACGCTTCGCCACTCTAATAGATCAAACGCAAACGCCGAAAAGCCAGAAGATTTGTTGGGGTGGACGAGGGGTCTCGAACCCCCGGCCTCCAGGACCACAACCTGGCGCTCTAACCAACTGAGCTACGCCCACCACGACGCCTTCAGTGTAGGCTGACAACGACAGAATTATTGGAGTTGATAACCATGTCAGCGATGGATTCCACGCTGCGAACTGCTTTGGCCGATAAAGCCAAAGAGATTACAAAACGAGAATTGGCCACGTATGCAGAACGGACGGCCTCCTCACAACGAGCAAATGCTCGCGCCCGAAAAGTACTCCCACTCGGGGTGCCTTCCAGTTTCCAGGCGTACGACCCGTACCCGATAGTTGTTCGTTCGGCCCACGGACCGAACATGACCGACGTCGACGGCAACGTGTACACCGACTACGACATGGGCTTTGGTGCCTTGTTCTCTGGTCACCAGAACCCACTTGTGCGTGCCGCAATCGACACGCAGCTGGGCGAAGGCACACTGTTCGTTACACCTTGTGAATCGAATGCCGATGTTGCCGAAATGTTGGCTGCTCGTTACGGCTTGCCAATGTGGCGCTTCACTAACTCGGGCACCGAAGCAACCATGGATGCAATTCGTGTTGCGCGTGCTGCAACAGGCCGCGACAAGATAGTCAAAGTTGAAGGCGGGTACCACGGTCATCACGACGAAGTGATGGTCAGCATGAAACCTTCGCTCGACGTTGCTGGTCCAGCTGATGCACCATTTTCGATTCCTGCATCTGCAGGTATTTCGAAGAAGGTACTAAGCGACACCATCGTCATTCCGTATAACGATGCACGTGCGTTAGAGCGCGTGTTGAAGAGCGGCGAAGTTGCATGCTTCATTGTTGAACCGATCATGGAAAACATTGGTATCTGTTTGCCAGACGAGGGTTACTTGCAAGAAGTACGCGAAATTACCGAGCACTACGGAACGCTGCTTATTTTTGACGAAGTAAAAACTGGTATTACTGCAGGCTGGGGCGGAGCAACTGGTGTGGTTGGCGTAACGCCAGACCTTGTTGCACTAGCTAAATCAATTGGTGGCGGTTTACCAATTGGCGCATTCGGTGGCAAACAGGAATACATGGACCTCATTACGCAGGGCAAAGTGATTCACCTGGGCACCTACAACGGCAACCCGTTGTGTATGGCAGCAGCAAAAGCAGTGTTGTCGCAAGTGTGCACGCCTGAAGTAACGACCGAAGTAATTGCTCGCAACGGATTACTCGTGAACGCAGTAAGCGAAATTATTCACGACGCATCACTGCCTGCACATGTGGTGCAGTTTGGTGCAAAGGGTTGTGTCACGTGGGCAGAGAAGCAAATTCGTAACTACCGCGATTACAAAGCAAGCGATTTCGACCTTGCATTTGCTCAATGGATTCACGGTATTAACCGTGGTGTCATGTTGCCGCCTGGCCTTGATGAACAGTGGCTCATTTCGGTCATGCACACCGATGCAGATGCGCTGCATTACGCAGATGTGTTTGAAACATTTGTGCAAGAACTCACCAAGTGACTGCACAACTCGACAAGGCAAACCTCTTCACCATGTTGGTGCGCGGGTTGTTTCGCCGTTGCGCACGTTGTGGTGGAAAAGGTGCTTTCTACACAGGTTGGATAAAGAAGTCTGATCGTTGCAAAACATGTGGTTTCAAGTGGGAACGCAACCTTGAAGGTTTTCAACTTGGTGCTGCAGCAATGAACATCATGATGACCGGTGGTTCATTGTTGTTTGTCATGGGAGTTGGTGTTGTTGCTACGTATCCAGAAGTACCAACATGGCCCCTAATTGCCATTGTTGGTTCTGTTGCACTCATCGTTGGCATCGGTGGTTTCCCCACCAGCTACACCGTGTGGCTGGCAATTGACTTACGGCTGCGTCCGCTCGATGAATCTGAAGTGGCCGATGCGGCCGAACACGCCCGTTCGTAACAAACCCGTTTAGATCCGAACTGTTGCCCAGACGGGTTGGTGATCTGACGCATCGATAGTTTCGTCAATGTGTGAATCAATTATTTCGATCTGCGGGGACACGAAGATGAAATCGATGCGCATATCTCGATCGGTGCCTTGTTCTGGATTTGTCTTAAATGTAACGCCGACGCCCGAATTCGAATTTGGTTGCCATGTATCACGAAGATTTGCGCGGCGAAGAATTTCATAGGTACGCGACTGTGGTTCGTCGTTGAAGTCACCAGCAAAAATCATTTCTGGCGGCATCGTAGGAACGGGGTCGTTGAGTTGCCAGTGTTCCCGCGATGCTTCATCCCATTCTTTGCCGTTCCAGGCGCCGCCCTCGATCGTGGCGTTTTCGCAATGCTTGATTAACGCAGAAATCTGTGAAACACGGTTTGTCTCAGAAACATCTGTGAGATGCAGGTTGATTACACGCACAGGTCTTTCTGGTGTCAAAATGACAGTTTCAAGTGCAGCGGACCAACTATTCATTAGCTCACCCGTGTCTTCTTTCGGAAGTTGAATCGCACGTGAAGATGCAATTGGGAAGCGACTAATTGTCATTTGTCCGCTCTGGCGACGACGATTATCAACTGAGCCATTTGGATTAATGGCACTTGCATCTACATCAAGAGATGGTCCAAAAGCGCAATAGCGATCGGGCAATAACGACTGTATTTGGGCTACCTGGTCTTCCATTTTGGTGCGCCGCCAGTTCCGGTCAATTTCTTGCAAGCAGATGATGTCAGCGTCACGGACTACTTCGACGCAACGCTTCATGTCGTATGTGTTGTCGGCACCAAGTGAATATTGGATGTTGTAGGAGAGAACTGTAAATGATGCCATTAAACAGGAGGCTACAACATGGCTATGATTCGCCTCATGAACAGATTTCAAAGAATCGTCATTGCATTTCTTGCTCTCGCAATGTTTTCAGGTGTGCTTGCGTCTTGCGGTCGAACTTCGTCCGTGTCTGGTGTTCTGCGTGTGGGTAACGACGCTGGTTTTGGTGGTGCCGAAACGATGGATCCATACGACGGCAACCGCACTTGGCCAACAATAAACATGGTGTTCGATCGACTCATCGGTGTTGACAAAGATTTCTCGCCGATTCCAGAGTTAGCTCTGTCGTGGTCGTCAAATGAAGATTTGACCGAGTGGAATCTCGTGCTACGAGAGGGCGTGAAATTTCACGACGGTAGCGAGTTTGATGCCGATGATGTTGTTTATTCAATCAAGCGAATGATTGATCCCGAATTTGATTCGCCAATTCTTGCAGTGCTTGGTGTTATTTCGTCGGTAACGGCAGTTTCAAAGTACGAAGTATTGTTGACCTTGTCAACTGGTGAAGCCGACTTCCCATTATTGCTGGCCGACTATCGCGCGTTGATGACGCCTGTTGATTCACAAGCCACGATTGGTAAGAATCCGGTCGGCACTGGGCCATTCAGAATGGAAACTTTTGATCCAGCTGGCACGACTGTGCTGTTGGCAAACGAAGACTATTTTTTTGGTCAACCAGAACTACAAAGAATTGAAGTGATTACTTTTGCTGATTCGCAATCCGCGGCTCAGGCACTAGCAGGTGATCAAGTTGATTTGCTGTTGACGGTTGATGGCAAGTCATCAGCAATGTTCGGCGACGAATCAAAGTTCACATTGCAGAACATTCCTTCGGGCGACTGGAACGCAATTGACTTTAGAGTTGATCAAGAACCCTTCGGCGATGCGCGCGTACGAAAAGCATTGCGAATCGCGGCTGATCGGCAAGTCATTGCAGATACGGTTCTTGGAGTTGGAGGTGGTGTTGTCGCTTGCGACACGCCAGTTTGGTCGGCTGACCCTTATCGCTGGGACGGTGAGTGCGCTAAAGATACCGAAGGTGCTAGGGCGTTACTTGCTGAAGCGGGCTACAAAGACGGTATCGACATAGAGATTTTCACAAGTGACGTCGAGATTCACATGGTTGAACTCGTAACGGCTTACAAAGATCAAGTGAAAGATGCGGGCATCCGTGTGACGATCAAAATTGCCGATGCAAGTGGTTTCTGGGACGATGTGTGGATGAAGGAATCAGCATTTGTTGATAGTTGGGGTCAGCGACCGGCAACACAGGTGCTAAACGAGGTCTACCGCAGTACAGCAGCTTGGAACCCAACCGGACAAGTTGACGTCGAGCTTGACAAGATGCTTGATGAGGCTCGAGCAACCAGCGATCAGACTGAGCGCAGAAAGAAGTATGCAGAGATTCAAGAACGACTGTTTGAAAATTCGGCGATCTTTCTGCCTTATCACAAAACACTAACCCGGGCAATGGGTAGCAAAGTAAAGGGAATCGGTCCGATTGTTATTGATGCTGTGAGATGGGAAAAAATCAGCGTCTCGTGAATAACTTGGGTTTGAACCTTTGAAAAGTTTTGCGAGGAGTGCTGCGATCTCTGTCGCAACTTTTATTGCGCTTGCATGCGTTACTTTCGTTGGTGTTGATGCACTTCCTGGTGATGGATGCACGGCGTTACTCGGACGGTTTGGTAGCGACGCAAAAA
>CAITUB010000192.1 GCA_903895515.1 uncultured Acidimicrobium sp.
ACTTCGCTGAAGTGGTTGGGCACCAGGTCGACGGTGCCGGCCTGGAAGCACGGCCGAGTGACGTGTGACAGGAAGTACGAGACGTGCTGCAGGCGATCGCCGTACTCGCCGTGCAGGTACGGCCGATCGCGGAGCGCATGCATCTGATGGACCGTGACACCCTCGATGTGGCCATCCGTCGCGGCGCGCTCGATGGCATCGAGCAGTGCGACAGCCTCATCGTCGACCCGCACAAGTGGTTGTTTGGTCCGTACGACTCGTGCGCGCTGCTATATCGCAACCCAGAGATCGCTCGTCAGGCGCACACGCAACATGCCGAGTACCTAGAAGTTTTGCAACAAGAAGGTGACAAGCGGCCTGACGAAGCCATGAACCCAGCCGACCTTGCGCATCACTTGTCGCGTCGTGCCCGAGGCTTACCTGTGTGGTTCAGCTTGGCCATGCACGGCACCGATGCGTACCGTGATGCCATGGAGGCAACGCTTCAGGTCACGCGCGAATCGGCAGACATCATTCGTAACGCAACACATGTCGACTTGGTGCTTGAGCCCGAGCTATCGGTCATTGTGTTCAAGCGACTTGGTTGGAACGCGCAGCAGTATCAGCAGTGGAGCGACAGAATTTTGGAACGCGGGCTCGCATTTGTAGTTCCAAGTAGTTGGAACGGCGAAACTGTTTTGCGTTTGTGCATCGTGAATCCACGAACAACAGTTGCGGGAATCCAATCAATTATTGATTCGCTGAAATAGTCAGCGAAGAGGGCCTACTTTTTAGCGGCTGGCTCTTTCTTGGCGACTGCCTTTTTGCGGGTGCCGTAACGCTTGTTGAAGCGCTCAACGCGACCTGCGGAGTCGATGATCTTCATCTGACCGGTGAAGAAAGGGTGGCTTGCGTTCGAAATTTCAAGCTGCACCACTGGGTACGTCTCGCCGTCTTCCCAGACCGTGGTCTTGGTGGCATCCACCTTCATGGTGCTGCGGGTCAAAAAGCGGTAGTTGGCTGAGCTGTCTTCGAGGACAACAAAGTTGTACTCCGGGTGGGTGTCCTTCTTCATAGGTTTGCCAGTGTAGCGGGGCTAAGTCCCTGTCTATACTTGTCCAATGCCAAATCGCTGTGACGTCCTCGGGAAGCGCCCTTCAACGGGTCACTCTGTATCCCACTCCAATATCAAGAGCAAGCGCTGGTGGAAGGTCAACTCCCAGAAGAAGCGTTTCTGGTTGCCTTCAGAGAAGCGCTGGATCACCTTGCACATCAGTGCAAAGGGCCTTCGTACCATCGACAAGCGCGGCATCGAGCGCGTAGTCGCCGACATCCGTGCAACGGGTCAGAAAGTCTGAGAACGAATCATGGCTGCAAAGAGTAAAGACAAGCGTCCAATCATCAAGCTTCGTAGCACTGCCGACACTGGCTATGTGTACGTCACCCGTAAGAACAAGGTGAACTCACGCGAGCGTCTTGAGTTGAAGAAGTACGACCCAGTCGTACGCAAGCACGTCATCTTCAAAGAAGAGCGTTAAACCGTTCAGCGCCTAGTGCGCTGTTACAACGAAGCAAGGACTTGTTGAAAGTCCGCAATCACATCTGTTGCAGATTCCAGTCCTACTGACACGCGCAACAATCCTTGGGTAATTCCTGACGTCACTTGATCTTCTGGCGTAACACCAACATGGGTGCTGCTTGCCGGGTGACAAATGAGTGTCTCAGGGCCACCGAGTGAAACCGCTGGACGAACGAGTTTCAAACCGTCAACAACTTTGCGTGCTGCATCTTTGCCACCAACAACTTCGAAGCTGAGCAACGATCCGAACTGACGCATTTGCTTGGCGGCGAGAGCGTGTTGTGGGTGAGTCGAAAGCCCTGGGTAGTGC
>CAITUB010000193.1 GCA_903895515.1 uncultured Acidimicrobium sp.
ACAAGTGACGAGCAGACTCGGTGTTTCGGCTCCGGCAATTGACGTATCGTTTGATCTCGATTTATTTGAGTTGACTAAAGAGCACATGCCGTTGCAGTTTTTGGTTTGCGACGAAACCCAGTTTTATTCTGTCGACCAATGTGACCAACTTGCGCGAGTTGTTGACGAACTCAATGTTGACGTCTTTGCCTTCGGACTGATTACCGACTTCCGCGGATTGTTATTTGATGGCACGCGACGTCTTCTAGAAATTGCTGATCAGCGTATTGAGATGCAAGTTGAAGCCCGTTGCTGGTGTGGTGACCGAGCAAACAATAACGCTCGTTTGGTGAACGGTGTCATTGTGTACGAAGGCGAGACAGTTGTTGTTGGTGACACCGACAAGACCATGAGTGAACCGTTGTTCGGCGATGAAGTGCGCTACGAACTGCTGTGCCGGAAGCACTACATCAACGGCGTGCTCGGACCTTCGCAATAATCTCTGCGACAACTAAAACGATTAGCACTCCGACACAGTTTCCGATCAAGTCGGTTGCCTGACGGGTACGTAATTGGGTAAACCAAGGTTGAGCGAGTTCTACAAACACCGTCCACGCAAACAGCAGTACTAAAGTACGACGAACAAACATTGCTTGCACTGCGCAGACAAGCAACAACGCACATGTTCCCCACACCACCGCATGGAGGTCAGCATCTCCGGTTGGACGGTGTTCGAGAACGCCAGTTGTTGCCGATTTGTTCACACGTAAAGCGAATTCAATGATGTTGGACCACCACGTAATGGCAGTATCCGACCACATCAGTGCAGTGGCCACAACGATTCCACCTCCAGCAAAAACCGAACGCGCGGTACTTCGCTGCACAACTAGTTCAATCGAATTGCGCGCTTTACTGGGCGATCCCAGCCGGGTTGGCCGGTTGGTTTTGGACTTGGCCACAAACCTGGACCCATTTCCACCATTCCATGATGCGCGCCATAATCACCGAGCAAGTTCAAGAACGGATCAGCATTAAATGCTTCAGCACCGCGAACACCTGTGGACTTCCAACTTCCATTTGCAAGTAGTTCAAGCGCAACAACTGGGCAAATTGCGGTTTGCCACAAAACGGCTTGTGAACCCCAGTCACGCATAGTGGTCTCGTTATCTGCAACGTGATACAGATACACCTCGCGTGGTTTGCCGTCATAAGTTCCGCGAACCCACGTTCCTGCACATGTTTTGCCGTGCATCAGGTGACCAAGCTTTGCGGGGTTCGGAAGCACTGCTGCCAAAACGTCACGCGGAGAAACACTGACGTCTCCCACTCGCACATGTTCCGTGCTGTCAAGACCAAGATATGCAAACGTCTTGAGCCAGTCAATGAATTCTGCACCCAGGCTGTACTTGAACGTCACTCTGTTGCAATCAATTTCGCGAGGGATAAGCAGCACTTCTTCGTGCTCTACGTTGACGCACTCATAAGGGCCAATGCCGGCTGGAAAGTGAAATACTTCTGGTTCCGAAAAACAATCAGTTGTATACAAACCACGATTCTTTTCCCACACAATTGGTGGATTCAAGCATTCTTCAATGGTTGTCCAAATTGAAAACGTAGGTGCGAAGTCAAGTCCATCAATTGACAGGTTTGATCCGTCGCGCACACCAATTTCATCAATAGTGTCAAACAAGTTGTCGGCTGCGTAGCGAGCAAACACATCGCTGAGTCCAGGCTCAACGCCCATTCCAACAAGTGCCAGCAGTCCGCGGTCACGCCACGCTTGGTCGGCAGCTAATTGGTCTGCGCCTAACGGCGAACCCACTTCTTCGTATGGGTTTGATGCATGTGGTTCGCTCAAGTTCATAGCCATGTCGATGTAATTGCAATGTGCTTCATAAGCAGCATTGAAAATTGGCTCATTCATGCGTGGATCACAAGCGTTTACGACCACGTCTGCTTTTACGCGCTCAATGAGGGCCTTAATAGCTGTCATGTCACGTGCATCGACTTGTTCTGCGACAAATTTTGATCGATCGTCTAGTTGAGCAATTGCCTCTTCGGCGCGAGAAAGAGAAATGTCCGCAAGGATAAATTGCGCGAAAAACGATCGGGTCTCAGCAATAGACGCCATTGAAGCGCCTACGCCACCTGCACCGATTACCAAGATATTCATTACTCACCAGTTCTTCATATGTACAACGTGTGTTGTACAAAGTTCTGTTGCAGTAAGCCTACCCGTGTTATTAGTTAAAAAACATTCAGCAAATCAACAACAAACACAAGCGTTTCTCCACCTTTAATTACTCCGCCTGCGCCGCGACTTCCATATCCCATGTCTGGTGGAATTGTTAATTGACGACGCCCGCCAACTTTCATCCCAGCAACACCGTCATCCCAACCTTGAATAACTTGACCCGCGCCCAATCGGAATTCAAATGCATCGCCGCGATTCCATGATGCATCAAACTCTTGGCCATTACTCCATGCAACTCCCACGTAGTGCACAGAAACATTTTTGCCCTTCACGGCTTCGTCGCCGGACCCAACGGTGATGTCGGTCTTTACCAACTCTGCTGGCGGTGCTTCTTGTGGAATCGTGACGGATGGCTTGTTATTTGACATTCAGGCAGGATAACAACGCGACTAGGTGCTTGGCCCACATATACAAAAGGCCCCCGGCGAACCGGGGACCTTTTGACCTTGGTGGCGGGGACAGGATTTGAACCTGTGACCTTCGGGTTATGAGCCCGACGAGCTACCGGACTGCTCCACCCCGCGTCGTAGAAGTTGTACGGTAGCGAGCACACCATAGAGATAGCAACCTTCGCTCCAAAACACCTGCATCACCACACCCACCATGGCACTTTTCGCTCGAACCCCAAAAGCAACCGTTACCGATCTTGATGCGGTTCGCACAGAACTGCAATCACTTCGCTCAGAGGTCACCAAACGCACGAATGAGCTTTCGCTTGTGACTGCAGCAATCAACACACTTGAGCAACGACTGACCGTGTTTGATGGTCGGCTTTCTGCAACCAACGCCGAGATGTCTAACCAACTGCACGAACTTGGGAATGAAATTCAAACTCTTCTTGAAAAACAAGAAGATCCTGCTTCACTCGCAGCTTTGGAGCAACTCCGCGTAAACCAAACTCGCATCGCTAATGAACAGGCACGCTATGAAATTGCGTTTCGCCAAGACCTTGCAATGCTTGCTGAAATTATTCGCGAGTCTCGCTAGCGATTAATTACCAATTATTTGCAGTGCCTGTCGAATGAGTTCTCGCGCTTGCGACAACTTCATTTGATACGTAGCAAAATCTGGTGGAGTTTGCGCCAATGCAGCATCTGCTTGATCAAAGAGTGTTTCGGCTTGTGCCAACAAATCTGGAGCGGTTTGCGAACCAGTCGGGACATTGCTTGGCACCGTGGTTGCAGTAGTACCACCAGCATCAGGCACTGTTGAATCTGGCGCTGCTACTTGACCATCACCAACGCGATCACCAAGCGAACCTGCATAGCCAGGGAACAAGCGCATAATCGCCGTAGTTAAATCATCTGCAATCACCACTTTGTTGTTGTACGAGGCAAGCACTTTGCGCACAAAGACTTGTCGAGCGGAAGCATCGTCTGGACGTACGAACAATGGGCGGACATAGACAAGTCCCTTGGCTACTGGCACGATCTGCAAGTCGCCGAAAATAACTCGAGATCCACGTTGGTCGAGCAGTGTTACTTGTTGTGACACCGTTGGGTCGCTACCAAATTCTGCAGCAACCGTGGCCGGACCTTCTGGCAACGGTTCACCCACTTTGTAGACCTTTAGTTGGCCGTACGTGCGTGGGTCGCTTGAGACAACCATGAATGCACGTAATTCTTTACGCGCATTATCTGAAGAGAACGGCACGAACGGACGAAGCATCGAAAACACGCCATTTGTTTCAGTCGCTCCAGGAGCATGGAAAATAGTGAAATACGGTTCAAAACGTGCAACGTTTGCATCTTGAACATTGATCAAGTCGGGTGTTAACGCTGGGTCAGCAGAGCTCACTACGCCGGTTGTTCCCTCTGGTTCACTTGGCGGAGCTTGAGCAACGCTCCATGCTGCATCACGATTAAAAAACAACGTTGGATCATCAAATTGATAACGACCGTACATATTGGTTTGTACACGGAACAGATCCTCCGGGTAACGGAAATGAGCAATCAGATCTACTGATGCTTGAGAAACAGGCGTGAGTAGTTTTGGAAATACTTTTGCCCACGTGTTCGCAATCGGATCATTTGCATCTACTTGGTAGAAGGTTGCTTCTCCGGAATACGCATCAACGACTACTTTCACGCTGTTGCGAACATAGTTAAACGTGGAGTTCAGTCCTGATCCTGCGGACAATTGATCGGTGTTTGCCGATTGCGAGTTTGGGTAACGGCTGGTTGTTGTGAATGCATCGAGAATCCACACCACCTTTCCATCAACTACTGCTGGATACGGATCAGAGTCATATTTTAAAAATGGTGCAATCTTTTGTACTCGGTCTTTAACGTTGCGAATCCACATGATGCGCGAGTCCGATGAGATGAGGTTTGATCCAAACAGGTTGTACTCACCGAAATGCAATGCGAATGCAACGCGACGTGTAGGCGAGGAGAGTTTTACTCCACCAGTTCCTGAGTACGCAGTTGCCTTGGTGTCTGGACAAGCTTGTTCAACTTGGTTGGTGCCAACTATTGAATAGCCATCAAGCCCTTCACCTACATACAGCTGAGGTGTCTTTACTCCAATGTCGATATAGGTAGGACGACCATCAACGGTCACTCGGCTCGCAGGCGCTGCAACAACTCCGCAACCGTGCGTATAAATGAGGTGTCGTGAAACCCATGTGCGGTTTGGAATGCCTTCGGTATTGAGTTCTCGGGCACCAAGGATTACCTGCTGCAACCTGCCATCAATGACGTACCTATCAACGTCGAGGTCTCGAATGGCATAGAACGAAGTCTTTCCTTCGTCCAAAGCAAATCGATCCCGCATTTCCAATGGGTCAAGTTGACGAACATCGCGCAATGGAGTTTCATTCGCAGAGACATCAGCAGCACTTATCGGCCCAAAAGTTATTGACTCCTGCGCTACTGCATTGATATTGAAAGCTGCTTTGGTTGCAACCAAGTTGTGTTCAATGAATGGAAGTTCCTTGGTGCTTACGTTTGGCTGAACGGAGAATCGTTGAATCACTGCTGGATAGATAGTTCCCGCGACGACGGCAACCAACATCCACATCAATGTCGCAAGAACCGGAATTCTCCAGCCCTTTTGTCGAACATTCCACAGGAACAGTGCGGCAACAGCAAATGAAACCAAGATCATCAAGTTGATTGCAGGCAATTGTGCCTTCACGTCGGTGTAGGTCGCTCCCTGCACTACCCCACGAGTTGAATCGGTGAGCGAAAAGCGCGACAGCCAATAGCTGGCGGCTCTAATTACTGCAAGACCCGCAAACAACACTGACAAGTGCGCTTTTGCCTGCGGAGTTACTTTGCGGCCCTGCACCTGCAGGCGAATTCCACCATTCAGGTAGTGAATTGCGGCAGTTACCACGGTGATAAGGACAAGCGCACCAAAGAACCAATTGACCACAAACTCTGCAAACGGCAATCGGAAAACGTAAAAACTGATGTCCTGATTGAACAATGGTTCTTTGATTCCAAAAGATTGGTGGTTTCTAAACAACAACCACTCTTGCCATTGTGTCATCGCAGGTAGCCCAACCATGAGGCCCAGCACTACCGAAATCACCGCCCTCACAATCCATTGCCTGCGACCAACTAATTGCCGATAACCAGCGAGTGCACGCTCTTCCGGCGAGGGTGCGATGGATTCGGGCGCAATTCGATCGGCAAGCCAACCATTGATCAACATCAACACAACAAAGGCGGTTACGAATACAGCTCCAAGTGATGCTTTTACGCCCAGAGTCCCCCAAAACACATCGCCACGGCCGAGCATGTCATGCCACAGTGCATCAACATAAAAACCCGAAATGCTCTTTGCTGAAAGAAACAAGACAACGATCAAGCCAATTACTGCTGTCGCAATAATGCGACTGCGGCCTGGACGCTTTAAGCGAAAACCGCCTTGAGGATTACGGGGACGACGAGGAGGTAAGTCTGAAGGGTTGCGCACGCAGTGGAGATTAGTCGCCTATTGGCGCAATAAGGCATCGGCATCCAGCATGCGCTGTTGGATGAATATGCCCCGTTGGGAATTCACTGCCGAGGTCTGTTGACCCTGCAAGCGAATTGTCTTCAGCATCAGCACAACTTGGGCCGTTTGGATCGACCATCCAACATACTTTTGTTCCTTGGTCCAACACCAAATATGCACCGCGGCTATATGCCATTCGAGCGATGTCTGAAACTTGCTGCTCTACTCGCTGCATTTTCATTTCGCGATACACGCTGCGAATGAGATTCGACATTTCGTCTTTATCTCCATTGCTTTGCTCTACTGCACGCTGAATTTTTTCACGCAATGGACGAATGGTTGATTCATCCATTGTTCGTGAAACAACTTGCATCACTGCGCTACGAGTAACACGCTTTCGTAAATCTGCTTTCAAACTCTTGGACAAACTTTGTGCTCCAGCCATCGCCGCCGAGATCACGTCTTCTGCGAGTGCTTCCACATACATCTGCAAATGTTCATCAGCTGCTGGCAAAACTTTCTCTAAGGCAACAATTGATTTCTTGCCTTGCAGATAAGTGAGCATCGAGTTCTCTTCGTCCGCCAAAACGCGCTTCATTTTTCGAGTGATGAGCACAAGAATTGGCTCCAGGGCCGTATCTCGATGGTCAAAAACCCCTTGATCTACCTTCGGAACGACAACTTTTGGCTTAGCCGTTCGCGCAACTTCAGCGGTATTCGTTTGCTTGAGTCGAGCGAATAAATCATCTACTGATTTCTTTTGAGGAGTTGTTGCTGCCGGCTGTTTCTTTGCTTCTACAACTTCAACTGCTGCAACTGGCTGCTCAACAACTTCAGTAACTACTTGTTGAACCTCGGCGTCTTTGCGTTTTTTACCAAACAACTGCACGACTTCGGCAATGTGCTCCTGAGCTGGGGGCTCAGATGAAGGGTGTTCCGACATTCCTGCGGGCGCTTCATGCATTGCGATCACAGTGGTGTCTGGTGTTTCTTCAACAAGTTCTTCAACTTCAATTTCATCGGCAGCTTCAACAACTTCAGTTGTTTCAGTGATTTCAACGATTTCAATTGTGGTTGAATCAATCGACTCTGCGATTACACCAACTACTTTTTCAACTTCAATTGATTCAGATGACTGCGGGATCGCATCTGGGTCTTTGGTGTGATCAAAAAAGATAGGAGCTGTTGCATCGACTGGCGTGTTCAGCCCACTAATTCGCGCAACTTCTTCCGACAATTCATCGAATTCAGTTAAATCACCTACGACATCATTGGCTGCAAGTCGTGCTCGATCAAATGCAGCAACTAAACGATCTCGATCGTGAATGAGATGTTCAATTTGTTCGCGTGCTAATTCACGACGTCGCGCCAATTCGCTCAAAACTTTTTCGCGATACTCACGTGCTTCAATAACCATTTCGCGACCTTGCTGTTTCGCAAGTTCAATTTCTGCCTCAACATCTGCAACCGCGTCATTTCGCTGGCGCGAAGATTCAATTTCAGCCTCTTGACGAATGCGTGCGGCATCGGAACTAGCTTCGCGCACTAAGCGCTCTGCGGTTTCTGCTGCACGCGCAATTTGCTGTTTCGCAGCTTCACGTGCAGTTGTGAGCACCCGCGCAGTTTCTTCTCCGAGAAGCGCCGTGACCATTTCTTCATCGATTGCACCAGGAGCCGACAGGCCACGGGTTTGCATCGAGCGAAGTTCACTTTCTAAAAAGCGTTCGCGCTCCTGAAGCCGTGCAAGTTCTGCAGAAACGCCACGCAACAAGTCCCGAACTTCTTCTTGTTCAAACCCACGCCTAACTACGCTGAATTGCGCAGAACCAACGGCCGCCGGTGAAGACGGGTCGGGGCGTGAAAACGAAATTGCCATGCAAACAACAGTACGCCCCGCCTAGAGCGAGATTGTGGCATTCGTGAGTCCACTGCCACCAAGGGACTCAAGCAGGGCTAATGCTTCGTCAAGATTTTCCACAGTTACGAGTTTCACCGCAGAACCAAGCACTGCACGCACAGCTGCTAATTCTTCTGGGGACTGTGATTTTGGAACGATGAACAACTTCGCACCTGCTGCTTTCACTGCCACCGCCTTTTGGGGCAATGCGCCAATTGCGCCAACAGTTTCATCCTCATTCATCGTCCCCGTTGCAGCTACTTTCACCCCGCCAAACAGATCGCCGGGTGTCAATTCATCAAGCAAAGCAAGGGTAAATGCGAGACCTGCAGATGGTCCACCAATGCGATCAGTGTCAATGGAGACTTCAAAAGGGAGGACGACTGTTCGCGTGTCAGCAGGAATGAATCCAATGATGGTTCGACCTGGCTCATCGGGACTTTCGATCAATTGCACCCGTCGATCCTCTGGCTCAGTAGCCATATGCGGGATAACGCCAATGGTCACAATGTCACCAGGTTCATACCCTTCCATTAACGGAGCCAATTCCGCCAAGGTTGGAATGGCTTTACCATCAAAAACCGTCAGCGTGTCACCTGGCAGTAGTTGCTTGCAAGCACTGAGTGTTACTGGAATATCCAAACACACGACTTCTTCAACAACCACGCTTCCAAGTTCAAATGAGGCATCGAGGCCCAGCTTCGTAAATGCCACATACTCAGCAATCTGCTTTGCAGTAGTCATGGATTGAAAGCCAAGTTGCTGCTGAGTTCCCGGTGTGCTTTTTCCAAACCTCTCCTCAAAAGACTGCACATCTACATCTGCGTCAATTGAACCAACGAATGTTTCAAGAGCGGAAAGCTGTCCACCAAAGGCAGTAACAAACAACACTGAATTAGTAGATGGATAACGAGTGACGTGCGCGAGTGCTTCCTTCGTGAATTCGAGTCTGTTCGCCACTGGTTCGGCCGAACCGGGCGCCACTTCCCAGAAACGCACTTGAATACTCGCCGCAACGACAATGCCAATAAGGGCCAACCAGGCGCAGGTCAGCAATGGCAATGCCCACCACAATTTGCGCAGTTCTGCTCTATCCGGTCGCGTTGGAGCAAGGGTCGGCGGTGGCAGCGGTACGCTATTTGGCATCGTGACGTCGTTGTTTTCGCTCATCGATCTACCTATTTTCGCTTCCACATTCGGTGTGACAGTAAGGGCTTTGCTTGCTTGTGTTTTGGCAATTGGCGCCCTCGTCGTTCTTGGTGGCACTAAGCCTGCCAGACAAGATCGCACAAATGTCGTTCAGGTGCGAACAAAGACAACTCCTCTATATACAGAGCCGTCAGAGAAGCAACGAAAGACCAGTGCCATTGGGCTTCTTGGTGGAAGCGTTCTTGCTGGAGCTTTGAGCGCAATTGTTATATCCGTCGTACTCGCCTACCTCGTCACCACACTGACGAGCTTGCTGAAATGAGCACTGTG
>CAITUB010000194.1 GCA_903895515.1 uncultured Acidimicrobium sp.
AATCACTTTCAATGTCTTGTATGACAGGCGGTCTCGCGATACTCCGGCCTTCAGAACTTCTTGCACCAACGAGCGATCAAGCAAGCCTTCATCGCTGCGTGAAATTCCTACAGTGACCGTCTTCGCCTGGTGCTTGATGGCATCAACTGGACGTGTGAGCTCATCGATAGAACGCGTGAGCGCGCTGGTGAGATCATCAAGAATTGCTTCTGGCGAACTGACCTTGCCTGTGCTCTGTTGGTATGCCTGCAACGGATCACTCGACATTGCATCGCGCAACATGGTGACTACACGAACCGCGGTACTCGCTTCAAGGTTTCCGTCATACATGCCAGTGGCCAGTGCATCAAAGAACCTGGTTGCTGGGACGCCAATTTCTGAACGAACCTTGGTCAGTAATTGGCTGCCGACTCCGCCACGTTCAACTGCATGTTCAACAACTTCTCGTGCCGACCGCAATGGTCGCGCAAGCGAGTCAATTGCCAGCGCAGCTTCGTAACCAAACAAATGACCAACCATCACACTTAAAATGAACGCCACTCGCGGGTCAACTCGCGGCACAGAAATAACTGCGGCAGCCGCATCGAAGCGCTGCTCGCCTTCTTGGGCAATCACGATTGGCAACGCCTTGTGCGCACGATAGATGGCAATCTCTTTCGCCACATCCGATGCGGTGCCGTCCGAGAGTCCAGTTGCACACACAATGATCATCGGTTCGCACGACAAGTCAATGTGTTTCTTGTCTTCGGTGATGTCACAGGCAATCGACTTGTAACACAGCTCTGAAAGCTTGATCCGTACTTCTTCTGCAGCAACCGCATTGAAGCCGTTGCCGACAACAGTCCAATAGCGACGAGCCGGCGCGAACTGGCGTGCAGCCTCCGCAATTTGTGGGCGAAGTGCCAACACCTGGAACATGGCGTCAGGAATTGTGCGCAATGCCGTCAGCAATTGATGACGCTCATCATTGGTACCGGTTCCGAGTGCTGCCGAGATTGCACAGGACAGCAAAGCGCCTGCAGCAACTTGAGAATAAAACGCCTTCGTACTGGCCACGCTCATTTCCACGTCGCGGCCATCTGAAGTGAACAACACACCATCGGCTTTTGCAGACAACTCGCTGCCGCGACGGTTCACGATGGCCAGAACAGATGCACCGCGAGTACGCGCCAAGTCAACCGTGCGATTGGTATCGGTAGTTGTTCCGCTTTGGCTAATTGCAATGATCAACGTGTCGGTCATGTCGAGTTGTAATTGGAAACCAGACAACTCGGTGGCTGGCAATGCATCAACTTGCACGCGGTGGTCCACCATGGTGCGCAACAATTGCGCCAGGCTGCGACCAGCAATGGCTGCTGTTCCTTGCCCAATTACGCGAATGCGCGTGAAGGTTCCGGCCGTGAGTTTCGCTCGAATGTCGTCTGGCAGCACGGTGGTGTCCAGCGTTGCCTCCAGCTGTCCGTTGCGCTCGGAAATTTTCCCGCGCAAGGTCTTGCGGAAACTCAGCGGCGATTCTGCAATTTCCTTCGATAAGAAGTGCTTGTGCTCACCGCGATCAATGTCGCGGGTGGTCACTTCGGCAACGTAAACATTGCTTTCATCAAGTGGAATTGTTGTTCCGTCATAGGCAAGCATGCGCATGCCAGCAAGCGTTCCCGCATTGTCGCCGTCAAGCGCAATGACCTGGCCACGGCTTGATGGGTTATTCGCATCGGCAAGTGACTCGCCGTCCATGCGCACATAGTGCAACGTTTCTTCGACAACGCCATAAGGCTCGCTGGCAACAATGAAACGATCTTCTGCAATACCTACGTATAAACCTTGACCGCTTCCGCGAAGCGCCAGCATCATCGAGTTTGGTTCGTCGGCACTGGCAACAGCAATTGCCACGCTGCCTTCAAACTCGGCAACTGTTTCTCTAAACGAATCCACAAATGTCATTCCGGCTGCGTTCTTGCGCGAGACAACCGTTGGAATGACTTTTGCATCGGTGGTGATTGGCTCTGCAATATGCAACCCATTGCGAACTTTGATGTCTGCATGGTTGTCAACGTCGCCGTTTAGTGCTGCCAGCATGTACGGCGCTGCCGAACTGCCGCCCACTTCTTCACTGTTCACTGGGTGCGCATTTGGTTCAGAAATAATGCCCACGCTCGCCCAACGCGTGTGTCCAAGAATTGACACTCGCGCACCTGGCTGATCCACGAGCAACCGCAACAACGCATCGTTGGCAACCGTTGTACGCATTGCGCGAGTGTTGTCACCAAGCTCACCAATTTCGGCTGCTGCCTTGTACACAAACGACCATGCGCGATTACCTGCACCTACACGCACGGAGCCGTTGGTGAACAGCGCATCGTCAAGACGACCCGCAAGTAAAGGAGCAACTCGCTTATCGGTTGCATCTAAACCATGACCCCACACCAACACGTTTACGCCGGCAGAATCGCGACCGCGAACTTCCATGCGATCAAGTGCCGAAAATGCCTGCTGAATAGATAGATAGGCGTTGCGAGCACTTGCGCTTGCATCTTTGCCAGCCAATTCGCCAACTGCCTTTGCTGTGCGTAAGCGGTCATTGCGTAACGACCAGGTTGCGTCACGAAGCGCGATCAGCTCGTTGCTTCGTCGTTCAACTTCGCGTGTGGATAGCCCAGATTCCGACTCCAACTGAAGCTCTGCCCCAGCAGCAAGTGCATCCAGTTGATCCACGCGAGATACCAGGCCAGTTACGAGCGCCACATTGTCGATCAGGGTTCCAAGCCCAGACTCACCGCGCAACGACGCATCAGCTTCGCCTACTAAGCGGCCAGATTCAGCGATGTTTCCTGTTGCACCCGCGGCAATTGCTCGGTCAAGGGCATCCAGAATGTCGGCAGCAAGTGGCAATGGTCTTGCCGAGGGCCGCGACACAACGCAGATGATGCCGCACATGGTTACTAGGTTACCGAACCCCGCCGAAGCGTTGCGATGCAACCTCAGCAAGCCCTTGTGCCACAGCGTCTGCGGTTTCCTGAGTTGCTGCTTCCACCATTACGCGAACAACTGGCTCGGTTCCACTTGCGCGCAACAGAACACGACCCACTCCGCTCAATTTCAGTGTTGCTTCTGCAATTTCGGATGCAAGTTGTTCTGCAGGGTTACTCACCACTTGGGCAACACGAATGTTGATCAACGTTTGTGGAAGTGACGTCATTGCATTGCGTGCAAGAGTTGCTAACGGTTGCGCTTCACGTCGCACCAAATCGACAAGCATCGCGCCAGCAAGCAGACCGTCTCCGGTTGTTGCATGGTCGCGATAAATAATGTGACCGCTTTGCTCTCCGCCCAACACCAATCCGTGCTCGTCGAAGGCAACAAGAATATTTCTGTCACCAACTGGTGTAGTGATTACGTTGATTCCCGCTTTGTCCATCGCTTGATGAAAACCAGCATTCGTCATGACGGTTACTGCAACCGAGTTCGACTTCAACTTTCCTCGCTTGTGCAAGTCCACTGCAGCAAGTGCAATCAGGTGATCGCCGTCCACAACGTCGCCAATATGGTCAACCGCAATTACACGGTCTCCGTCACCATCAAATGCAAGACCTAGGTCCGCTTTGTGCAAGCGAACTGCCTCGCTCACTACTTCTGGGTGTGTGGCGCCACATGAGTCATTGATGTTTTTCCCATTTGGTCGATCGTTCAACACAATGACCGTTGCGCCAAGTCGCGCAAATACCTCTGGTGCAACGTCACTCATTGCGCCGTTAGCGCAATCCAACACCACGCGAATGTTGGCAAATGCCAACACAGGAAACAGTCCAACGATGTGGGACGCATACTCGCCCATCAAATCAACGTGTGTTGCTGAAGCAGAGGGCACTGTTGCCGTACCGGTCATGTGCGATTCAATTGCATCTTGCTGCGCGTCGCTTAACTTCACACCGCCGTTCGCAAATAGCTTTACCCCATTGTCTAAATACGGGTTA
This sequence comes from uncultured Acidimicrobium sp., assembly GCA_903895515.1. Taxonomy (GTDB): domain Bacteria; phylum Actinomycetota; class Acidimicrobiia; order Acidimicrobiales; family Ilumatobacteraceae; genus UBA3006. The sequence continues at coordinate 3,972 of CAITUB010000194.1, forward strand.
TGCGATGCGGTAATTGCCGCGCTGGCACATCCTCGTTTTGCTGCCAAAAATGCGATTGCCGGTGTTGGGGCTACGCCAAGTAATTCAACCGCTACTCCACCAGCAAGCAAACCGTTGGCGAGTGCGGTCTCTAATTGTTTTCCAGATTCGCGGGTATCGCGACCAACCAAAACTTTGGTTACGCCAAGTTCACGCGCAGCAACCATCCCAAGTTCTGCAACATATTGCTCGGTAATTTCCGTGAAGGCGACTCCACGAACACCGTCGGTGCCAAATCGAAGCATCGTTTACACACACATCCGCGCGAAGAACATCGCGCGAACCAACGAGTGATTAACGCTTCGTGTACTGAGGCGCCTTGCGCGCCTTCTTGAGGCCGTACTTCTTGCTTTCCTTTTTGCGCGAGTCGCGAGTAAGCAATCCAGCCTTGCGAAGCACTGAGCGCTTCTCTTCGTCCAGTTCAAGAATTGAACGAGCAATTGCCATGCGCAGCGCGCCAGCCTGGCCAGCGATTCCGCCACCCTGAATGTCACAGTCAACGTCATAGGTCGTTTCTGCTTCTACAACGCGAAATGCTTCGGTTGCTGCAGCACGCTGCAATGCGTTTGGAAAATAATCTTCAAACTCACGTCCGTTGATTACTACTTTGCCGGTGCCTGGACGCAAACGCACGCGTGCGACTGCTTCCTTACGACGACCGGTTGTCTGTGTCAGTGGCTTTGTTCCCACGGTTGCTCCTCTATTCGATCTTTAGTAATCAGCGCGCTTTTGCGTGCGGGATATTCAAAACTTTTGGTGACTGTGCTTCGTGACCATGCTCTGGTCCTGCGTGAACCTTCAACTTCTTAATCATTTGACGGCCAAGAGGTCCTTTAGGCAACATGCCACGAATGGTGCGACGAATTGCATCTTCTGGCTTACGGCTCAACAAGTTGCCGTACGTCTGTGAGCGCAAACCGCCTGGGTAACCGCTGTAGTCGTGAACGAGTTCTTTGTCGGCCTTGCCCTTGGTGAGAACAATCTTTGACGCATTAACGATGACAACATGGTCACCGGTGTCCATGTGCATGGCGAACATTGGCTTGTGCTTGCCGCGCAAAATTGATGCAACTTCTGTGCACATGCGACCAAGGACCAAACCGTCGGCATCAACAACATGCCACTCGCGTTTAATTTCACTTGCTTTTGGACTGTACGTGCGCATCATAAAAAACTACTTTCGAAAACTGAGGACTTGGCTGAAAACTCAGCCAAACGCTGCCCCTATGGACCGTTTCAGGATAGGGGTCGCGAGGGCCTAATCACAATCGGCTGGGTAGCCAACTTCCCACAAAATCAAGCCCTGCGGGGGTGCAACCGGCGCTGCCTGTGCCCTGTCGCCAGACACGATGAGCCCGCGCATATCGCTTGGTGGACGCTTGCCAAGGCCAATGTCTACGAAGGTGCCCACCAGCGCCCGGACCATTTGATGGCAAAACGCATTGGCCCGAATATCGAACCTCAGCACTCCCTCGCCAAGGTCGCGCCATTCTGCATTCATCACATGCCGGCGCATGGAGTGCTCAAAGGTGTCATTTTCGTCGGAAGGCTTTGGTTTGCGGCAAAACGCAGAGAAATCGTGCTCGCCAATCACTGCATCTGATGCCAATTGCATCGATCGAAGTTTGAGTGGCTTAATAATGTGCCAAGCCGAATCGACCATAAACGGGTTTGGCGTTTCCGTGTTCAACACCGTGTAGCGATACGAGCGCCACAACGCGGTATAACGAGCATGAAAATCGGGCTTCGTCCACACTGCTTCGCGCACTGCAATAGACGGACCGCACAATGAATTCAACTGCTTCATTAACACGGGCAAATTCACGCGATCTGGTAAATCTGCGCCGATCATTTGTCCCCACGCGTGCACACCTGCATCGGTGCGACCTGCAGGAATAATTTTTACTTCTTCTTGCAAAATTTGTGCGAGTGCACTTTCAATCGTGGACGCGACAGTGTCAACTCCAGGATTAGTGGCAAAGCCATGAAATTGATCGCCCTTGTAGGCGATCGTCATGCGTGCGCGACGCATGGCCATGATGGATCAGACGAGTTCGATGCGCGCCATTGGTGCATTGTCACCATGGCGTGGACCAAGCTTGAGCACGCGGGTGTATCCACCATTGCGGCCGGTGTAGCGAGGTGCAACAACGTTGACCAACTTGTTGGTCATTTCTTTGTCATTCAAGTACGACTGGATCTGGCGAATGCGGTGAATACGCATTGGGCCTTCACCCTGCGCCTTGATTGCCTTCGTGATCAACTTCTCCGCGATTGGGCGAAGTGCCTTGGCCTTGCCTTCGGTGGTCACAATGCCCTCTGCAGCAAAAAGTGATGCAGCGAGGTTCGCCATCAACAACTTTTGATGGTGTGGGCTATGTCCGAAGCTTCGGGCGCGTCTTGGGGTTGCTGGCATGTCTCATCGTCTCCTATGAAGTGGTGCGTATTGGTGCGCTATCAGATGCGCAGTGACAATCCGCGTTCGTCGAGCTTCAACTTGATTTCATCCAACGACTTCTGACCGAAGTTGGTGATGTTCAATAGATCTTCTTCACTGCGCAGCAACAATTCGCCAACAGTGTTGACCTGTGCACGCTTCAAGCAGTTACGAGGACGCTCGCTCAAGTCGAGGTCTTCAATGCTCAAGTCGAGGTCTGGCGAACCAGCACCCGTGCCTGCAAGCTCACCAAGTTCGAGTGCCATTGGCGCATCGCTCATGGTTGCTACAAGGTCGACCAATGAACGAAGTGTTGCGCCTGCTGATGCAAGTGCTTCGCGTGGCTCAATGGTTCCATCGGTTTCGATGTCGATGATGATCTTGTCGTAGTTGGTTGACTGCTCAACGCGTGTTGGCTCTACGAGGTAGGTGCAACGACGTACTGGTGAGAAGATTGCATCGATTGGAATGATGCCAATCACCTTGCGGGTGTCGCGGTCGCTTGATGCATAACCTTTGCCACGCTCGATGGTGAGGTCTACAACCAAACGGCCCTTTGCCGACAAAGTGGCAATGTGCTGTGACTTGTTGAGAATTTCAACACCGGTTGGGCACACGATGTCTGCTGCGGTGATGTCTGCTGGGCCCTTCACATCAAGTGTGATGACCACTGCTTCGTCACTCTCAGAGACAACAACGATGTCCTTCAAGTTCAAAATGATTTCGGTGACATCTTCGGTAATACCTTCGATGACGTCGAACTCGTGAAGCGCTGACTCGAACTTGACCGAGGTGATTGCTGCGCCAGGAATTGACGACAACAACATGCGGCGAAGCGAGTTGCCAATGGTGTGACCAAGGCCTGGCTCGAGTGGACCTACAGAAAACTTCTGACGGTTACCTTCTGGCGAACCGATTGCTTCAACTGATGGGCGCTGAATAACAAGCATTGATTTCTCCTATTGCCAATTCGTTTAGGGGTTACTTCGAGTAAAGCTCAACGATGAGCTGTTCACGTACTGGTATATCGATTTGTTCGCGTGATGGAAGTTCGCGAACAGTGACTTGCTTGCCACCTTCTGCACGATCGATCCAACCAACCATTTTGTGGTCGAGTGTGTCGATGTTGTGCTGAATAACGATCATGTTTGCGGCCTTCTCAGAAAGCGTGACAACTTGTCCACGACCAACGCTGTACGAAGCGATGTTCACGCGCTTACCATCGACCAATACAAGGCCGTGGCTTACGAACTGACGTGCCTGCGGACGGGTGTTTGCCCAGCCTGCGCGGTACACCACGTTGTCTAAGCGGCACTCAAGTAGACGAAGCAAGTTTTCACCGGTTGGACCAGCCAAACGTGTTGCTTCTTCGTATGCCTTGCGGAACTGACGCTCGAGTACACCGTAGATGTACTTAGCCTTCTGCTTTTCCTGCAACTGCAAGAGGTATTCACTGCCAGCACCACGACGACGCGTACGGCCGTGTGTTCCTGGTGGGAATGGACGACGCTCAAGAGCCTTTGAGCCCTTGGTGTTTTCGTAAATGTTGACACCGAGACGGCGCGAAATACGCACCTTTGGTCCTGTATAGCGAGCCATGACTTACGGCCTCTTTCGCTTTGGCTGGAGGCAACCGTTGTGTGGAACTGGCGTTACATCTTTAATGCCAGACACTTCGATGCCAAGGTTTTGAATAGAACGCAGTGCGGTATCGCGACCCGAACCCGGGCCCTTTACATGCACTTCAACGCGACGAAGACCTTGTTCCATTGCTGCACGGCCTGCTTTTTCTGCTGCCATTTGTGCTGCGTATGGAGTGGACTTGCGCGAACCGGAGAATCCAACGCCACCAGACGATGCCCATGAAATGACATTGCCTTCAGTGTCGGTGATGGACACGATGGTGTTGTTGAACGAACTCTTAATGTGCACAACGCCGGTCGCAATATTTTTGCGATCGCGCTTGCGCTTACGGGGTGCTGGTGCCTTTGCCATGATTTACTTCCTCACTGCCATCTTCTTGTTGGCCACAGTCTTCTTCGGACCCTTGCGAGTACGAGCGTTGGTGTGTGTGCGCTGACCACGTACAGGGAGACCCTTGCGGTGACGCGTTCCTTGGTACGAACCAATTTCAATCTTGCGCTTGATGTCGGTTTGCACATCGCGGCGAAGGTCGCCTTCAACCGTGAGGCTTTGTTCGATGTACATACGAATCTTGTTGACTTCAGAGTCGGTGAGATTGCGAACGCGGGTGTCTGGGTTGAGATCGAGTTCCTTACACAACTTCTGCGCAGTGGTGTTACCAATGCCGAAAATGTAAGTAAGCGAAATCACCAAACGCTTTTCGCGTGGGATGTCTACTCCTGAAATACGTGCCATCTGATGTTCCTTCTCAGCCTTGACGTTGCTTGTGACGAGGGTTTTCGCAAATCACCATCACGCGACCGTGCCGGCGAATGACCTTGCACTTTTCGCAAATTTTCTTGACGCTTGGTTTAACTTTCACTTCGGCCTCGTGATTGGTGTTCGATTATTGGGTTATGAAATCTATTTATGTCGGTATGTAATGCGACCTCGTGTGAGGTCATATGGCGTTAGCTCTACTTGGACTTTGTCCCCCGGCAAGATGCGGATGTAATTCATTCGCATCTTTCCTGAAATATGAGCTAACACTGTGTGTCCGTTTTCGAGTTCGACGCGAAACATTGCGTTAGGCAGCGACTCTGTAATTGTGCCTTCCAGCACAATTGCATCTTCTTTGTTTTTTGGCAGGGCTTTCTCCTCAAACACACGGACATACAAGCCAGTCGGAAGGAAATCCCTCCAAAAGGCGAAGGGTTATGCTACCGCCGCATTCCCCTGCCCCAAAACCCCAAAACACAAGGAGATGGGTGAATTCCGCAGAGTCATGATTAGCGATTCTTAATGCCGGCGACAGCCGTGTGGAGGCGGGCAAACACCTCATCAGGGGTGCCAAGACCGTCAACTACAGCCAGTTTGTTCTGGTCCTTGTAATAGGCGACCAATGGCGAGGTCATGGCGTCGTATAAGTCGAGGCGGTGGTTAATGGCTTCAGGGGTGTCATCGGCTCGCTGCACCACTGCTCCGCCACACTTTTCGCAGGTCCACGGGTTCGCTTCGCTGCCAGTAGCCACATAGTTGGCTTGGCACTGCTCGCAGACGCGCCGCGCCGACAAGCGACTCAGCACCAATTCACGCTTCACCTCAAGATCAATGACCATGTCGATTGGGCGTACTTCGCTGATGTGGTCAAGCGCTTGCGCCTGAGCAACAGTTCGCGGAAAGCCATCCAAAATGAAGCCATTCACGCGTGCGTCCTCTTCGCCAATGCGACCTTGCACAAGGCTGATCATCAGTTCGTCGTTAACGAGTTCGCCGTTGTCGAGCACGGCCTTCACAACACGCCCAAGCGGCGAATCTTTGCGCACAGCTGCACGCAACATTTCACCGGTTGAAATGTGAGGAGCGCCAAATTCTGCAGCAAGGCGCAGACATTGCGTGCCCTTACCAGCGCCTTGACGGCCAAGCATGATGATGCGAATTGCATTCGACATGGTGGTGATTCTTTCGTGAAAATCTTGAAATGTGTTTCCTAAAGAGGAAACGTCACTTCAAGAAACCCTCGTAGTTGCGCTGCATCAATTGGCTGTCAATTTGGCGCATCAATTCAAGAGCTACACCCACAGCAATAAGCACAGTGGTTCCAGCAAATGGGAACGACTTCACATCGCCTACCCACAAAATGATGTACGGCAAAATGGCGATGAATGCAACGAACAACGCTCCTGGAAGCGTGATGCGGTTAACAGTCTTTGCCAAGAAACTTTCGGTCTGTGGTCCAGGACGAATTCCAGGAATGAATCCGCCTTGCTTACGCAGTTGATCTGCCTGTCGAATTGGGTCGAATGCAATGGAGTTGTAGAAGTAAGCAAAGGCAATGATCAACATGAAAAAGATGCCGATGTACAACATGTTCTGGCTATTCACCAAATAGTTGTTCACGAATGAGGCAATAGAACCGCGCCAACCTTCACCACTGCCGAGCATGTTCGACAATAACACCGGCAACAGAAGCACCGAGCTTGCAAAAATAATTGGCACCACTCCGGCCTGGTTCACCTTCAATGGAATGTAGGTGTTCTGGCCACCGTATTGCTTGCGACCAACCACGCGTTTCGCGAACTGCACCGGAATTCGGCGACTACCAAGTTCGACACGAACAACCGCAAACAAAATTCCAATCGACACTGCAACAAGCACGATAAAGGTGATGGTTTTCTTGCTTTGCAAGAGTGAGTAATAGTTGTACGGAAGACCGCTTACAACTGAAGCAAAGATCAACATGGACATGCCGTTGCCAATTCCACGCTGGCTGATCAATTCACCGATCCACATCAACAGTGCAGTACCTGCAACAAGCGATGGAATCACGAGTAACGCGCGAGGCATGAACGGGTTCAACAACACAACGTCCGGTGCTTTCCCTGCTGCACCAAAGAATGCTGATCCCTTGCCCTGTCCGAAAATGAACGTGAGTCCTGCGCCCTGCAATGTGGCAATACCAATTGCTACGTAGCGAGTCCACTGCGTGATCTTGCGCTGGCCAGTTGCACCTTCTTGTTGCCACTGCTCAAGCTTTGGAATAACGACACCCAAAACTTGCATGATGATGCTTGCCGTGATGTACGGCATGATTCCCAATGCAAAAATGGAGAAGCTTCCGAAAGCGCCACCCGAGAACAAGTTCAAGAATCCAAGAGCACCTTGCGAATTTGATGCTTCGCGCAATTGACGAACTGCTTGTGCATCAATACCAGGAACGCGAAGTGACGCGCCAAAGCGGTACACAGCAATCATGGCAAAGGTGAACAACAGCTTGTTACGAAGGTCTTCCACCTTGAAGATGTTCTTCACATTCGACAACATCGTGGGTACTCCTGTACTTGAAGCGCACCGGCGAACCGGCGCGACATCACTATCGGTTAGTGAACTGGTTGCCCTTAGCGGCTGGACGTGGGCCCTTGTGCGGCAATGGCAAGATGGTCACAGAACCACCAGCAGCAACAATTGCCTGCTCAGCAGTCTTTGAAACAGCATGTGCTGAAACGTTGACAGCCTTGGTGATTTTTCCACGACCAAGCACCTTGATCAGCGTGTTCTTGTGAGCAGCGCTCTTGTCGACAAGCACTTTGGGATTTACTTCTGCAAGTCCCAAGGCTTCGATGACATCGAGGTTTACTGCGTAGTACTCAACGCGGAACGGGTTATTAAAACCCTTCAACTTTGGTACGCGTTGCTTCAATGGCATCTGACCACCTTCGAAGCCTCGCTTCACGGTGTTACGGGCATACTGACCCTTGGTACCGCGACCTGCAGTCTTTCCGCCCTTACCGCCGATACCACGACCGACGCGCTTTGGCTTCTTCGTTGATCCCTTTGATGGGGCGAGTTGATCTACGCGCATGGCTACTTGCCTTCCTTGATTTCAATGAGGTGTGGAACACGTGCGATCATGCCGCGAATTTCCGGACGATCAGGCAACGTGTTGGTGTGGCCAATTCGACGAAGACCAAGAGCGCGCAATGTTGCACGGTTCTTTGGCTTGTTGCCGATTTCTGAACGCACCTGAGTAACGGTGATAGTTGCACCAGTTGGCTCAACCTTCACACGCTTTACTTTGCGAGTTGATGTATTGCCAGATGCAGCCTTTAACGCAGCGGCTGCTGCGCGTTGTTCTGCAGCAGCCTTCTTGGCTGCCGGCTTACGATCGCGTGTAGTGCGACCTGGTTTTTTGAATGCTGCCATGACTAGTGAGCACCTCCGTTTGACTTCTTACGCTCGTTGAACGCACGAAGGAGACCTTTTGGAACGAACGATTCGGCAGGAATTCCACGACGCTTTGCAACTTCGTCTGGGCTCTGCAAATCCTTCAAACCGTTAATCGTTGCGCGAGCAACGTTGATGGCGTTTGACGAACCAAGTGACTTGGCGAGTACGTCATGAATGCCGGCTTCTTCAAGAATGATTCGAGCAGCGCCACCAGCAATAACTCCGGTACCAGGAGCAGCAGGCTTAAGCAATACGCGGCCTGCACCATTGATTCCCAAAATTTGGTGAGTGATGGTTGAACCTGCAAGAGCAACGCTGAACAAATTGCGCTTTGCTTCTTCGGTTCCCTTTTGGATTGCCAAAGGAACTTCCTTTGCCTTTCCGTAACCAAGACCTACGCGGCCTGCACCATCACCGATAACAACAAGTGCGGTGAACGAAAAGCGACGTCCACCCTTCACTACTTTTGCTACGCGATTGATGTGTACTACGCGTGACTCGCGGAGCTGACCTGGTTCGGTCGTGCGTGCGTTTGAAATGTCAGTCATTAGAACTCCAACCCTGCTTCTCGGGCAGCATCTGCTGCCGCTGCTACGCGACCGTGGTACAAGAATCCACCGCGGTCATAAACAACTTTTGTTACTCCTGCAGCCTTTGCACGCTGCGCAACGAGTGTTCCGATGCGCTTTGCTGCATCAACGTTTGAACCGCCGCCCAACTTGCGCTGGTCTGGCTCAACAGTTGACGCCGAAGCGACGGTGTGTCCGTCGAGATCGTTGATCAACTGCACAGTGATGTGCTTGTTGCTGCGATATACGGCGAGACGTGGACGCTCGGCGGTGCCGGTGATCTTCTTACGTACGCGACGGTGGCGACGCAAGCGACCTGCATGGCGCTGGCTTGATACTGATGTCATAGTCGTCAAATCTCCCGATTACTTCTTGCCGGTCTTGCCTGCTTTACGCAGGACCTTTTCATTGAGGTAACGCACACCCTTGCCCTTGTAAGGCTCTGGCTTGCGAATTTCGCGAATGTTCGCTGCTACTTGGCCAACAACTTCTTTATCGGCACCCTTGACGATGATTTTCGTCTGTACAGGAACTTCGAATGTGACTCCTTCAGGAGCATCAATCACTACTGGATGTGAAAAACCAAGAGCCAATTTCAACTTGCTTGGACCCTGAGCTTCTGCGCGGTAACCAACGCCGATGATGTCGAGTTCCTTGGTGTAACCCTCGGTAACACCGATCATCATGTTGTTAACCAACGTGCGAACCAGACCGTGACGTGCACGTGAATCGCGCTCTTCGTTATCGCGAGTAACCACAATGGTGTTTTCTTCGCGAGCGATGGAAACTCCAGTTGGGAACACACGTGACAGCGTGCCCTTCGGACCTTTTACGGTCAGCGAAAGACCAGCGATAGTGACGTCGACACCGTTAGGCACAACGACTGCTGCATTTCCGATACGTGACATATGAGTACTTCTTTCCTCTACTGGTTTCCGCTTACCAAACGAAGCACATGACTTCACCACCCACGTTGCGCTGGCGCGCTTCGCGGTCGGTCATGAGCCCGTGGCTGGTGGACAGGACAGCAACACCAAGACCACCCAAAACGCGTGGTACTTCAGTTGCATTGCGGTACACGCGAAGACCCGGTGTGGATACTCGCTTAATACCTTGAATGGTGCGCTTACGGTCATCGGAATACTTCAGACCGATCTTCAACGACTTACCCGGACCAGTTGGGTTGTCGATAAGACCGAAGTCAGTGATGTATCCCTCTTTCTTCAGCACTTCAGCGAGCGCTGACTTCTGCTTTGAGGCAGGCATCAACACTTCGTCTTTCATTGCAGCATTCGCATTGCGAATGCGCGTAAGCATGTCGGCGATCGGATCAGTCATCATGACGCAATCACCAACTTGCCTTGGTCAAACCAGGGATTTCACCGGCATGGGCCATCTTGCGAAGGCACAGGCGGCACAATCCGAATTTGCGATATACAGCACGCGCGCGTCCACATTTCTGGCAACGCGAGTAACCGCGTACCTTGAACTTTGGCGTTTTGTTCGCCTTGTTTACGAGTGATTTCTTTGCCATATGGTCCTCTACTTACTTCTTCTTCTTGGCTGAGCGTTTTGCCGCTCCGCGAGCTTTTTTGGATGATGCTGGTTCTTCGCCCTTACGGAATGGGAAACCAAAAGCATCAAGAAGTGCTTTTCCATCGAGGTCGGTGTTTGCGGTGGTGACAATGGTGATGTCCATACCGCGTGTGGTGTCTACCTTGTCGTAGCTCACTTCGGTGAATACCAATTGCTCAGTAAGACCGAATGTGTAATTGCCATGACCGTCCCACGACTTACCTGGGAGACCACGGAAGTCACGAATACGAGGAATCGCTACGGCGATCAAACGATCGAGGAATTCCCACATGCGATCTCCGCGAATTGTCACCTTGCAACCAATTGCTTGGTTCTCACGAAGTTTGAACGATGCAATTGATGTACGTGACTTTGTAACGATTGGCTTTTGGCCAGAAATCGCGGTGAGGTCAGACACAGCGCCGTCAATTAGCGACGACTGCTGAGTTGCGCGACCAACACCCATGTTGATCACAATCTTTTCGAAGGTTGGCACTTGCATGACATTTTGAACGCCGAGTTGAGTAATCAGTTCGGCGCGCACAATTTCGTTGTAGTGCAACTTCAAGCGTGGTTGGTATGCGACTGCAGCAGTCATCAGATTTCATCTCCGGTGCTCTTGGCAACGCGCACCTTCGTGCCGTCTGCCTTGATCTTGTAACCAACGCGAGTTGGCTTTCCCTTGTGCACCAACATGACGTTTGAAGCATCGACAGGCATGTCCTTGTCAATGATTCCGCCGGTGTTGGTGGTTTGTCCGCGGGCAGCAGTGTGACGTTTCGCGGTGTTTACACCGGCGACTTTCACTTTGTTGCTCTTTGGACTTACTTGTGTAATTTCGCCCGTCTTGCCTTTGTCTTTGCCGGCAATAACGATGACGGTGTCACCCTTTTTCAACTTCATGGTTACAACACCTCCGGTGCAAGCGAAATGATTCGCATGAACTTCTTGTCACGGAGCTCACGGCCAACTGGTCCGAAGATTCGGGTTCCACGTGGGGTGAGATCATCCTTGATCAGTACTGCTGCGTTTTCGTCGAAGCGGATGTAGCTGCCGTCTGGACGGCGCTTTTCCTTCTTCACACGAACTACTACGCAACGAACAACTTCGCCCTTCTTGACAGCAGCGCCAGGAATTGCGTCCTTGACTGTGCCAATGAAGACGTCACCAATTGATGCGTAACGACGACGTGTTCCACCAAGAACCTTGATGCACAACACTTCTTTTGCGCCACTGTTGTCGGCAACGCGAAGACGGGACTCTTGCTGAATCATTTTGCACGCTCCAATACTTCAACGAGGCGCCAACGCTTTTGCTTCGACATTGGGCGAGTTTCCATTACGCGAACGCGGTCACCGATTTGTGCATCGTTGGCCTCGTCGTGTGCGTACAACTTCTTGGTGCGCTGAACGAACTTCGAGTAACGCGGGTGACGCACTCGCTCAACGATTGAAATAACAATCGTCTTGTTCATCTTGTTTGACACCACGATGCCTTCGCGCACCTTGCGGGCGTTACGAAGAGCTTCGTCAGTTGTTGCAGATGTGGTTGTTGTTTCGGTCATGACTTACTCACTTCCCTGCTGATTCAGCAGCAGCGATTTCCTGCTGACGAATGAGAGTGTTGATACGTGCAATTTGCTTCTTTACTGCGCCCAACTCGGCGGTGTTGTCGAGTTGACCCGTCGCATGACGGAAACGAAGATTGAGAGCTTCTTGCTTTGACTTGCGGAGTTCGTCCACCAAGGTGGCGAGATCCATGTCGCGGAGATCGGCTAGTTCACGTGCCATGTCAGATTGCCTCCTCGCGGCTTACGACGCGGGCCTTGATTGGCAACTTTTGCACTGCGCGATCAAGCGCTTGGTGCGCAGTTGCTGCGTTTGGGTACGACAGTTCGAACATGATGCGACCTGGTTTCACCACGGCAACCCACAATTCTGGGTTTCCTTTTCCGGAACCCATGCGAGTTTCGGCTGGCTTCTTGGTCACTGACTTGTCAGGAAAAATATTGATCCATACTTTTCCACCACGCTTGATGTGACGGGTCATGGCAATACGTGCAGCTTCGATCTGGCGTGCGGTGATCCAGCCTGGTTCAAGAGCCTGAATGCCGTACTCACCGAAAGCGAGTTCGTTTCCACCCTTTGACACACCGGTCATACGACCACGGTGGTGCTTACGGTGTTTTACTTTGCGAGGTGACAACATGATTTACTCCCGACCAAACTTCGGTGTCTCGTGGGTTTCCACGATTCGACGTTGGATGTCTTCTTCTTCCGCCAACAAGCGCTCGAACTCTGGATCAGCTTCCTTCACCAATGGAACGATTTCGGTGTCAGCAATATCAGCAACACGTGGGCCTGCTGAAGTAACAACCTTCAACGTGGCATCCGAATGTCCAGATGTTTGACCAACTGCCATCGCTGCTTCGCGAGCAATGCGATCGTCGTTAGGGCTCTTGTACGGAAGGATTTCGCCCTTGTACAACCACACCTTTACGCCAATGCGACCTGCTGAAGTTGCGGCTTCACGGAATCCGTAGTCGATGTCTGCACGCAATGTGTGCAATGGAACACGACCTTCGCGGTACCACTCGGTGCGGCACATTTCTGCTCCACCAAGACGACCTGAACACTGAATTCGAATTCCTTCTGCGCCGTACTTCTGTGCGTTCTGCACAGCGCGCTTCATGGCGCGACGGAAAGCAATACGGTTCAACAACTGATCAGCAACGCCCTGAGCCACAAGTGCAGCGTCAAGTTCGGCTTGCTTGATTTCGGTGATGTTCAACTGCACTTTGTTGTTACCGGTCATCGCGGTAAGTCCTGCGCGTAGTTCATCGGCCTTTTGACCCTTACGACCAATCACAATGCCCGGACGAGCAGTGTGAATATCGATGCGGAGCTTGTCTCGTGTGCGCTCAATTTCAATGCGGCTTACTGCTGCATCGGCGAGCTGCACCGTGAGATAGTCACGGATCTTCCAGTCCTCTGTGAGGTAATGACGGTATTCCTTCTGGCTGAACCAACGACTCTTCCAGTCGGTGGTGATTCCCAAGCGGAAACCGTACGGATTAATTTTCTGGCCCATCAGTTCTCCTCACCAGATTCGTTGGTGCTGTCAGTTGAGTCTTGTGAATCGTCCGCATCAGGTTTCGCTGCGCGTGCACGACTTGCTGCAACACGTGCTGAACGGCTGACAACTTTGGTGCCACCCTTTGCTTCAGCACTTTGTGCACGAATAGCCAACATTTTGTCGGTCATCGTGTCGACCACGATGGTGATGTGTGAAGTGCGCTTCAAGATTTGAGCAGCACGACCCTTCGCGCGTGGACGGAAACGCTTCATCGTTGGGCCTTCATCAGCAAAGCACGCCTTGATGTAAAGGTCTTCTGCAACTTTTGAATCGTTGTTTACTGCGTTGGCTACTGCCGATGCGAGCAACTTGCGAATGTCATGTGCCGAGTCGCGCTGGATAAGTGACAGCAAGCTGTCTGCTTCCTGCACTTCAAGTCCACGAACGTGGTTCAGTACAACACGAATCTTTGATGCCGACATGCGGACATTCATTGCCTTCGCGCGAGTACCGCTAGATACTCCAACCTTGTGGGTTGCTTCGTTGAGTTTTGGACCGGTCATGGCTTACTTCTGCCCTGCTGCAGCTTTTTCTTGTGCTGCGTGGAACTTAAAGGTGCGAGTTGGTGAGAACTCGCCCAACTTGTGACCAACCATTGATTCGCTGACGTAAACAGGTACGTGCTTGCGACCATCATGGACGGCAAAGGTGTGGCCGATCATGTCAGGAATGATCGTGCTACGACGTGACCAGGTCTTGATGACCTTGCGCTCGCCGCTTTCGTTCATGGCATCCAGTTTCTTGAGCAAGTGCTCATCAACGAATGCGCCTTTCTTCAAACTACGAGTCATGTGTTATGCCCGGCCCTTTCCTGAACGACGACGACGAACAATGAGTTGTTGTGATGACTTATTCTTGTTACGGGTACGACGCTCTGGCTTACCCCAAGGAGAAACTGGGTGACGTCCACCGGATGTCTTACCTTCACCACCACCGTGAGGGTGATCGACAGGGTTCATTACAACACCGCGTGATTGTGGGCGAACGCCCTTCCAACGGTTACGTCCGGCTTTACCGATCTTGATGAGTTCGTGCTCAGCGTTACCAACTTCACCGATAGTTGCACGGCAATCGATTGGAACGCGACGCATTTCAGTACTTGGCATACGCAATGTTGCGAAGTCGCCTTCTTTTGCGACGAGCTGCACAGCCATTCCTGCTGAACGACCAACTTTGCCACCCTGACCAGGGCGCAATTCAATGTTGTGAATGACGGTACCTACAGGCAAGTAACGAAGTGGCAACGCGTTGCCAACTTTGATGTCTGCTTTTGGTCCGCTCTGAACACGCATGCCCACTTCAAGACCCTTCGGAGCAAGGATGTAAGCCTTTGATCCGTCGGCGTAATGCAACAAGGCAATGCGGCAGGTGCGGTTTGGATCGTATTCAATTGCTGCAACCTTGGCTTCGAACTGGTCGTAGTTGCGCTTGAAGTCGATGATGCGGTACTGCTGCTTGTGTCCGCCACCTTGGTGACGCGAAGTTACGCGGCCATAGACGTTGCGACCACCGGCAGAAGTCTTCTTTGCAAGCAACGACTTTTCAGGCGTGCTCTTGGTGATGTCAGCGAAGTCGGACACCGTTTGAAAACGGCGACCCGGACTCGTTGGTTTACGTTTGCGAATTCCCATTGTTCGTCTCTTTCAGCTCGCTCTAGTTCTCGAACAACGGGATTTCATTTCCCGCTTCAAGAGTGACGATGGCCCGTTTGGTGTTTGGACGCTGACCAAAGCGGTTTGTTCCGCGAGTTTGGCGCATCTTGCCACGACGGTTGAGAGTGTTAACGCGACGAACCTTGACATTCCAAATGGCTTCGACTGCGTCACAAATTTCTGGCTTGCTGGAATCTGGGTGTACTTCAAATGTGTACGTTCCCTTATCCATCAATGAGTAGCTCTTCTCCGAAATAATCGGGCGAAGGATGATGTCGCGTGGGTCTTTCACTTTGCGGCCTCCTTGACCTTCGGCA
>CAITUB010000195.1 GCA_903895515.1 uncultured Acidimicrobium sp.
CCCCTGTCCGTCTCATACGAGTTTCTAGAAACCGTCCGCACATCCAAGCCAATGATTTGATAAAGAGATTCCATGGTAATATATAAAAAGTATAAAAATAGAATCAACCACCGTTCAATTTAGGACTGGGGGGGGTTATTATATATATATAATATACCTATAATGAAAACGACGCGGTGTTACCGGCCGAAACACAAACAATATATCAACCGTCAATCACGGAAATGTCGGCCTCCCAATCCAAACAAAAAACCCAAACCGTTCCAAGACATTATTATGTATCCTTTCGGTAAAGGCCAGCGTAGAATAGGGGTCGAACAAACACCCGACCTCCTAACACCCATCCTCGATAAATGTTTGCGCCTCAGTACTCATATGTATTGCCCTTCATCATTCCTCAATTAGCGAGCCAAATGACAGCAGGCCACCTAACCCAAATACCGCAGCGAAAACCGCGAGCACTCCAACCCACGGCCACCCTTCGCCAACGGTTACTCCACCACTTCTAAATGCCGACTCAGTTGCCCGAGTTGCACAGATCAGAACTGGAGCGACTACCGGAAGCAAAAGCAGTGGAAGCAATGTTTCACGACCTCGAGCACCTGCAGTCAAACCGCCATACAGAGTACCTACGAAGGCCAATCCGGCTGTAGCGCACAGCACGCAAGTGACCAAGAGCACTACTCCTGATCCATTTACATTCACGCGATACAGCACGACAGCGGCAACGAATAGCACCGATTCCAGAACCAGCAACTGCACAAACAGTGCAACGGACTTTCCAATAAAAATCCCCTGCGGGTTCACGCCTGCAACACGCAATGAATCCAGCGCCCCGTCGTAGGTTTCAACAGCAAACGTTCGTTGCACCAAAATAAACAGTGAAAACAGCGTTGCCAGCCACACCAACCCGCCAGCAACACGCTGCAACACATCATCGTTGTCTAGTGCGAACGCAAACATGATCATGACCAAACCAGAAAATGGCAGCACCTGATTCGACACCACGCGCGAGCGCAGTTCAATACGCAAATCTTTTGCGGCAACCGCACGCGCAATTCGACTCACCGACATACTCATTGTGAATCACGCACCTGTCCAGCAACAAGCGAAACCGTTCGCGTAGCAAGTTGTTGCGCCCGCTCAATTTCGTGCGACGCCACAACAACGGTTGCGCCAGACGCAGCCGCTTCTTTCACAATGCGATCAATTTCATCGCGACCCTTTGCGTCCAGCCCAGCGTGCGGTTCATCGAGCAACCACAATTCGGCACGGCGCACCACCAGGCACGCCAACGCACAGCGGCGCTTTTGGCCAGCAGACAATTCCGAAACTCTGCGACTTGCCAACTTGCCGTCAATGGCCATTCGTTCCATGGCAGAAGTTCGTTCCTGCGGAGAAGCGCCGACAACCGTTGACCAGAACGACACATTTTCGGCAATGGTGAGTTCGCCAAATAATCCGTTCTGATGACCGAGCAATCCAACACGCTCGCGAACCGACTCACGATCAACGGTTAAATCAAATCCCAACACGTTTGCCGTGCCACGAATGACAGGCATCAGACCCGCGCATGCTCGCAGCAACGTTGACTTGCCTGCGCCGTTTGGGCCTTGCAACAACACAATTTCATTTCGCTCAACATTCAGTGTCACGCCCGCCAATGCCGGATACCCGTTGTACACCGCAACCGCGTCTACGAAATTGATTACTGAATCAGCAGACATCACGAACCCGTGAACTTTGGCTGTCGCTTTTCCATAAAGGCTTCTCTGCCTTCGCGTGCGTCGCTACTGGCGAGAGCTTCCTCGCGACAAGCGGTAACTAGCGCATCAATGATTGGCTCGCCCGCGCTCGACTCCAATGCAACTTTGTGACCGCGAATGGTCAGCGGCGCAAGCTTGGCAATGTCACTCGCCCATGCAAGCGCATCGTCAAGAGTTCCTAGTCGATGGATCGAACCCAAGCGCGCAAGTTCTTCTGCCGAATAGTTACTTGCGGTCAGCAACATATTTCGTGCAACTGGCCATGACAATTCGCGAACGATGCGTTCAATGGTCCAATGGTTCACTACTAAACCCAATTTTGCAGCGGGAACACCAATCACACTTGTTGGTGTTGCAACTCGCACATCGCAGGCAACAACGAGTTGTGCTCCAGCACCTAGTGCTGGTCCGTCAATTGCGGCAATCGTGACACACGACAGTTGTGTAAATCCACGAAGCACTTCGCTCAGTGATTCGTGAAACACTTCCTCACGAACTCCAGCCAAATCGGCTCCTGCACAAAACGCAGGTGCTGCTCCCGTGAGCACCAGCGCGCGTACTTTGCGCTTTTGCGCTTCCACCTGGGCTTCACGAATGAGTTGCAGCGAATCAAGATCCACCGCGTTTCTGCGCTCGGGACGGTTTAGCGTGAGCAGAGCCACGTCGTCGCGCCAATCAACAAGAACAACGCTCTTGCTCATTGTTGACCTCTGCCATCTACCATGAGATGCAAGGTTATGACTTCCACCCCTCAGCCCTCTAAACAAGCCGAGACTGTTGATGTTTCAGGCGACCCTGTTCGGCTTCGCCGCGCATTAATCGATCGCTGGACCAAGCTCGCTAAGCGCGTGGGATACCTCAGTTTTGGGGTGTCCATCGTTGCAGTGTTTACCGGGTTAGCGACTTCGTTCACTCCTCTCGTCGGCAAACTCGCAACCGGCGGTCTCGTTGTTGGTTCAATTCTTCTCGCACCATCCATCGTTCTCGGTTACGCAATCAAAGCTGCCGAGAAAGAAGATCGCCTAAACGGCAATTAGTAAATCTGATACCACCATGGCACTTCGACTCCCCGCAATTGAACGCAAAGAACAAGTTCTCGATGTTGCGTTGTCGGTGTTTGCCGTAAAAGGTTTCCACGACACGTCCATGAACGACATCGCTGAAGCAGCCGGCGTAACGAAGCCGGTGGTGTATCAGCATTACGAATCCAAGCGCGCATTATTTCTGGCAATCATTGACCACGTCGGCGATCGCATGATTGATGTGTTGACCGCAGCCACGAGCGGGCTCACCGATGGTCAAGCACAAGTAGAAGCTGGAATGATTGCGTTCTTTACATGGGTGGAACGCGACAAAAACGCATTCAAGTTTTTGTTCGACAGCGGCACTCAAAATGACGAAGAATTCACTGTTGCAATCCGTAAAGTTCTGGATCGCTCGGCAGAGGCCATTGCTCCACTGATCGCCATTGACTTAGACCCAATTCATGTGCGCACTCTTGCGCACGGTGTTGCAGGCGCCAGCGAAGGAGTCGCGCGCTTTCTCATCAACAACAACACTGCGTTTAACGGCGAGCAAATAGGTAAACAAATCGCCAACTTGGTGTGGGCGGGCTTGCGCGGAGTTGACTCGGAGTAGCCTGACACTCATGGCGCACCCTGGCGAACACCACCCCGCATTCGAAGAATATTGCGAATGTATTTTTGAACTTCGCGAGGATCACTTAGACGTTATTCAGGCTCGCGTTGCAGAACGGCTCGATGTCTCGCGTCCTTCAGTTTCCGAAATGATTAAGCGCATGGAGACCGAAGGTCTCATTCGATTGCGCGGTACGCGAATTGTGCTCACACCAGAAGGTGAAAAGCTTGCCGAATCTGTGGTTCGCAAACATCGCACAGCCGAGCGTTTCCTTACCGACATACTCGGGCTTCCATGGGCCCTTGCCCACCACGAAGCATGCAAGTGGGAACACGTGTTGAGTCCCGATGTTGAAGAAGCAATTACTCGATTACTCGGCAATCCAACAACGTGTCCTCACGGCAACCCAATTCCTGGTTCGAATTACATCGAAGAACCAACTCACCCACTTGTCGACGTACGCGTTGGTTCAGCGTTTACCGTTTCGCGCATTCCCGAAGAACTCGAATACGCGCCTGGAATGTTGGAATTTCTTGAATCGGCACAACTCACGCCAGGCGTTACCGGCACTGTTACCACCTCTTCAGCCGACGGCTCACTAACCGTCCGTTTGCATGACATGGACGTCAACATCACGTCGTTTGCCAGCAATCGAATTCTTGTTCGTGCATGAACGTAGTAACGCGAAGTTCCCTTGTTGTAGTGGCGATGTGCTCGCTTGCTGCATGTTCGACAACAATCGTTGATACCGCACCAACTTCTACGCTTGTAGCGCCAACCACTGTCGTTCCAACAGGAACCGCAGCGGAGCTGTTTGCTCAGCTACACACGACTATTGGAGAAATGTCAAAGGCAATAAGCGACAGCAATGGCGACATGGCAAAGACCAAGCTTGCAGAAATTCGAGAACTTTGGACGGTGCTGCAACCACAAATTGCAGACCGTGGCGATCAATTCATGCAAGACATGCAACGCATTATTGATCTTGCTGCATCTTCAGTAGAGCGCAACCGCCCGGCTGATGCCGACAAGTCGTTGCGTTTTCTCTCGCTTGTTATTGAAACGCTGTAACTAACTAGTTACCTGTCATCGCTGACGGCAAGTCGCGATGATGCACAACCGTGAGTCGTTGTGTCGAACGAGTGAGCGCAACATATAACGCACGTAGTCCTTGGTCTTGTGCAGCAACAATTGCAGCAGGCTCAACAACAACCACTCCGTCGAGTTCTAGTCCCTTCACCACACTGACAGGAACCACAGTGAGTCGCGTGTCGAGTGCTGTGTTGTTTGCACGACCGTGTTGCACACCTTCGCGTGTAAGCACAGCAGAAACCGACTCAGTCATTGCATCTGGGCACACAATTGCCACGTTGCCACCTTTGACATTCTCCATCATGAGGCGAGTCTGCGTCACAACATCATCGAGCAATCGCTCTGCAGAAGATGATCGAACAATGTCTGGACCAAACTCACCCTCACGCACAGACTGCGGCGGAACGAGCGACGGTGCTGCAACAGCCAGCACCTTGTCGGCGAGCGCCATGATTTGTGCAGGAATTCGATAGCCAACAGACAAGTTGATGATCTGTGCTTCCTTCTTCGTTGGCAAGTAACGCAGCAGGTCTTGCCAATCGTTTGGCGCAAATGCTCCGGTTGCCTGCGCCAAGTCGCCCACCACGGTCATTGCTCCGTTGAGTGAGCGGCGATTCATCATGCGCAATTGCATCGGTGTGAGGTCTTGTACTTCGTCAATAATGATGTGCCCGTACAGGCGCATTTCATCGGTTTCGTCAATGCGCCCGCTCTTACGTGGTCGCGGTCCAATAAGTGAAAGCACTTCGTCAAGCAGCGCAACATCGCTTTCAGCCCACTGCACTTCAGTAAGCGATTCACTTCGTTCGCGAACGAGCAATGGCCATTCATGTTCTTTAAGCACGTCTTGCGCAGCAGAGCGCACCAGCGCCCGTGAACCAAACAAGTCGTGCAGCACTTCACCAGGACTGAGCACTGGCCACATGCGAATAATGGCTGCGCGGAATTCTGGAATGTCGCGAAGACTCTCGCGCAATGCCTCAAGATCAATTTCTTCGCG
>CAITUB010000196.1 GCA_903895515.1 uncultured Acidimicrobium sp.
GAAGCTGCGAAGAGCTTCGGCGCAACACACGGCATCAACTCAAAAACAGAAGATGTCGCAGCACGCGTGCTTGAAATCACCGGCGGTCATGGCGCCGACTACGTGTTTGTCACTGTCGGCGTGAAGTCAGCATTTGACTCGTCGTATGGCATGCTCGCAAAGAGCGGTTCTGTTGTGCTTGTAGGAATGCCAGCAAGTGGTGTGATGTCCGAGATTGACCCAGGAACCATGGCTGCATACAGCCAGAACATTCTTGGTTCAAAAATGGGCAGCGCTCGCATTCAGGTAGACATTCCAAACTTGGTTGACTTGTACGGCCAGGGTCGCGTGAAGCTTGATGAACTCGTTACCAAGACGTACCCAATCGAACAAATCAACGAAGCGATCGACGCAGTAAAGCGCGGCGAGGCACTCCGAAACGTCATCGTTTTCTAATATGAAAATTGTCGACATCAAGACGTTCGTGGTGGGCAATCCGCCGCCACGATTCGGTGGTCGTTACTTCATCTTCGTAAAACTCACAACAGATACCGGCGTTTCTGGAATCGGTGAAATTTACACTGCTACGTATTCGCCACACTTGATTGCGAAAATGGCAGAAGAAGTTGCTGCGCGACATGTCATTGGTGCCGATCCATTCCATATTGAACACATGTGGCGCAACGTATATGGCCGCGGTTATGCACATCGCCCAGACCTCACCACCGGCGGCATCGTTTCTGGTTTGGAAATGGCCATGTGGGACAATTGCGGAAAAGAAACCGGCAAGCCTGTGTACGAACTGCTCGGTGGGCGAGTGCACGAAAAGCTTCGTGCCTACACGTACCTGTATCCGCCAGTTGGTGTTGATGTGTACGCAGATGACCCTGTGTATAGCGACCCAGATGCCGCTGCTGAATGTGCAGTGCGTGAAGTGGAACGTGGTTTTACTGGCGTGAAGTTTGACCCGGCAGGTCGATACTCGGTGTATGACGGCCGTCAGCCAGCGTTGCATGCAATGGACCTGTCCGAAAAGATGGTGCGCGCAGTTCGCGAAGCCATTGGCGATCGCGCAGACATTTTGTTTGGCACGCACGGTCAATTCACTGCATCAGGTGCAATTCGTTTAGCAAAGAAGCTCGAAAAGTACGACCCGCTGTGGTTTGAAGAACCGTGCCCACCAGACAGCCCGGATGAAATTGCCAAAGTTGCTCGCGCAACCAGCATTCCAATTTCAGCAGGCGAGCGTTTAACAACGAAGTACGAGTTTCATCAATTGCTAAAGACAGGCGCAGCCTCAATTTTGCAACCGAACCTTGGCCGTTGCGGTGGGTTACTGGAAGGCAAGAAGATTGCAAGCATGGCCGAGGTGTACCACGCGCAAATTGCGCCACACCTGTATTGCGGCCCAGTTGTTGCGGCAGCAAATATTCAGTTGGCAACTTGCACGCCTAACTTCCTGATTATCGAAACCATTCAGGGTTGGCAGGGTTTCCACGCAGACCTGGTGAAGACTTCAATCAAGTTCGAAGGCGGGTTCATCATTCCGCCAACCGAGCCTGGACTCGGAATCGAATTGAACGAAGCAGTTGCGCTAGCAAATCCGTATACGGGCAGCGAGCTTCATCTTGAGATGAGTTCAGTTCCAGCCACGTTGCTGTAGCCAGAACTGCCATAATGCAGGCATGACAATTTCCTTTCGCGCATTAGAAATTCCTGCATCCGAACTTGCTGAAAAGCCACTAGGCCA
>CAITUB010000197.1 GCA_903895515.1 uncultured Acidimicrobium sp.
GGCCTCTTCCACCTCAGGTGGACGCGAGAGATCTCCTCGATGATGAAGCCTCACGGGAATGTTTTTGCCTTCAAAGTTTCCTGGGACGGTTATTTCGTACCAAGTGAGTGCTGCTTCGTGAAGATGCGCAGGGAGGGCGTTGATGATTTCATCGCGACTCCAGACATAGAAGTGACCCTCGTGGCTGTGGCCGCTGTCATCGAGTGAGTCTGCGTCTTCAGCGCTAAAGAATCCACCGTCGCGGTGCGTGAGGTCGCGCAGCACATATTCGATGGTTTCGCGTGCAACTTGTTTCCAAGTTTCATTGCCGAACAGCATTCCTGCGTGCAAATACACACGTGCAAGCAATGCCTGGTCGTACAACATTTTTTCGAAGTGGGGGACTAACCACATTTCATCCACGCTGTATCGCGAGAATCCGCCACCAATGTGGTCGTACATGCCGCCACTAGCCATGGCATCAAGCGAGGTGGTCACGATGTTTTCGAGATCACTATCTTCGCCTGCAAGCAGTTGGCGCAGCAATACTTCCAGGTTCATCGTGCTTGGAAACTTTGGTGCATTTCCAAACCCGCCCCATGTTGAATCAAAGCTCGCGCGTAATTGGGTAACAGCAAGTTCAAACGTTGAAAATTCGGCAATGGTTGAATGCTGTTCAATCTTTGCCGTGCGTTCAAGTGCTTCCATCAAGGCATCAATGTTGTTGTTGATGTCGTCGCGACGGTTGTTCCAAGCCTCGGTGATTGCGTTCATCAGTTGCAGGAACGAAGGCTTCGGGAAATAGGTTCCGCCAAAGAATGGTTTTCCATCTGGAGCAAGAAAGACCGTCATTGGCCATCCGCCTCGACCAGTCATTGCCTGAACTGCATCCATATAGATCGCATCAACATCTGGGCGTTCTTCACGATCAACTTTGATATTGACGAACAGCTTGTTCATGACCGTTGCCGTCTCGAGGTCTTCAAAACATTCATGGGCCATGACGTGGCACCAATGACATGCCGAATAACCCACGGACAACAGGATCGGAACGTTGCGTTCGCGAGCCAGAGCAAATGCCTCTTCTCCCCATGGGAACCAATCCACAGGATTGTCGGCGTGCTGACGAAGGTATGGACTGGTTTGATCGGCCAAACGATTGGTCATGTGTTTGCCTTTACGTTGCAGTTATAGAACGGTGATGTCGCCAACAACGGTCAGTTTTGGAAATGGCGAGCGCGCAGCAACGGTCATTCGTACTCGGCACACAGAAGGCGCTGAAGGAGCGATCAACTTCACGCCACTGACGCGACATGTACCAGCAACAACTTTGTACGTTCGGCTTCCCGATGAGGATGAATTGAACAGTTTCGTCAATTCGGTGGTACTCGCTGGCTTTACAGTGTTCGTAACTTGCCAGATCGGAAAAAATGGCCCGGCTGCACCCGAGATCACAAACTGTTTTGTGCCGGCGCGCGTGTAGGTGATGCCGACACGAATAGTGTGTCGCGCATCGGTTTGGGTGGTGAGGTATTGACGCTTAGTGGCTTTAGCAATTGCGACGCAATCTGCAGGTATTTCGGTGACAACAGGACCGCTTAAATCACAGCGGAACCACTTCACACTGGAAACATCTGTGATGGATTCAAGGTTGGCAACGAGTAATTCACTCACATGGCCAACTGCTGCGATTTGAGGAGCGGCTATGGGCGGGAACATACGTTGTAGTTCAGCTAACGCTGCAACCATGTTGATGAGCCCAACGCCAAACGTGAGGTCGCGCCCCGGTTCTCCAATGTCTGTTGCAGTACGCAACTAGATGTCGCGAACTTGTGCGTTGGTTATTCGTGGTTCAGCAGCAAACAGCACCGCTGCTGCGCCGGCAACAAAACCTGCAGCCATGCTGGTGCCACTGAGCGAGACGTAATCACCTTTTGCGGTGGAGACAATGTTGGAACCTGGCGCCGCAATGTCGATGTAGTCGCCAC
>CAITUB010000198.1 GCA_903895515.1 uncultured Acidimicrobium sp.
CCGCTTGGCTTGGCTTCCACTTCAATACCGGTGTTCAGCAAGTCGTCTGGCGAAGTAAGAATCAGCTTGCCTTGACCGCCTGGGAACAGGCTGCCGAACAACTTCTCGAAGATGTCGCGCACATCGCTGTAAGCCGAAGCAAATGTGGACTGAATTTCCATGTCCACTTGCTTAATTACCTTGATCAGTTCACGGCGCGTGTTCTTCACGTCTTCAAGTTGTTCTTCAAGGAACGTGTGGCGCTTTTGCAGTTCGTCAAACTCTTCAAGTGCCAGCGGGTTAATTGGTCCCATCAAACGAAGTTCGCGTTCTAGCTCGCGCACCTTGGTAATTGGCGAAGTGTTTTCTGGCAACTCTGGCATTGGTGAATCCACTGCCACTTGTGGCTCTACCGAATGATCACGACGCAATGCTTCAATGGTTGCTTCCAAGCGCATGCGCACTTCTGCTTCTTCCACTTCAACACGGCGGTTGCGCTCGCGGCGCTCTTCAAGAGCGGTTTCACTTGCATTGCGTTCTTTGCGAGCTTCGTCTAGGCGCTGCGAAATTGCGCGCACTTCATCGCTTTGGCGACGGCGTGCTTCTTGCAATTCGTTCTGACGCGCATCCAGTGCTGCCGAATGCTTTTCAACTTGTGCTGTCAAACGAACAAGTGCGGTAAGGCCTTGCTCAATCTTGGTGCGGCGCTCGGCTGCTGCATTGCGTGCTTCAACGTCGGCATTTAGTCGTGCTTCAACATCGGTGAGGCGCGACTGCAAGAAGGTGCGGCGCTCTTGCAAGCCTGCAGTTTTCACTTCAAGGTCGTTACGCAATACCGACAGCAAGCCTTGCAACTCGGCTTGCACCGAACGCAATGCGTCGTATGCAGTGCTCAGTTGTCCGTTGTTGGCCGAAGCCTGTGCACGGTGACGCTCAAGCAATGTGAGTGCCGAAGCATGTGCGTCGCGAGTTTGTGAAACGCGTGTGCGAGCAGTTGCCAAGTCGGTTTCTGCGCGCTTCAACGCATCGGCTGCGCGCTCTGCGCGGCGCTGTGCTTCTTCAAGCGCTGCTGCAGTTACACCGCTTGCGCCAATGCGCAAGCCCGACGATGCAAACTTGTCACCGTCGCCGGTAATAACCACCATCTCTGGGTGAGCAAGCGCTGCATCAACTGCATCGGCCCAACTTTGTACAAACACCACTCGCGACAGCAATACGTCGAGCAAACGATTGATCTGCACTTCGTTCTCGCCTGCTTTGGCGCGAACGCTTGAGCGAATGCTGACACCGTTATTAATAGTTGGCGCACTTGGCACGGTAGTAATGGCGTTCAACGCCAACACCGCACCAACGCTTCCGCTTTGGCGAAGTTCTTGCAATGCGCGGCGTGCGGCATCAATGTTTCGAGCCACCACTGCGGACAACGCATCGCCCAGCGCAACCTGCACAGCAACGCGCTTTTCAGCGTCAATTTCAATCAATTCTCCAAGGGAACCAAGGGCTCCTTCAACATCGCGAAGCGCAGCCGAACTGGTGCTGTTGGCGTCCAGTGCCAATTGCAATGCCTCGGCGCGGGCTGCCGAAATGTTGGCGTCGCTTTGCGCTGTGCCATACAAACTTTGCGCGCCGTCAAGGGTTACTTCTGCAGAAACGCGAGCCTGGTCGGCTTCAATTAGTCGCTGTGCAAGTTCGGCTTCGTTGCGCACGTCTGTTGCAACAACAATGCGCAAGCGGTCAATGTCTTCGTTCAGTCCGCGCACTTGCGCGTTCAGTGCACCAACTTTTTCAGTTGCTTGGCGCGCTTCTTCAAGTGTTGCTGTGTGGTCTCCACCAACACCGCCACTTGCACTTACTGCTTCATACGAATTGATCTGCTCAACAACCTTGGCCAGTTCGCCACGCAGGTTTGCAGCATCGGCTTCAAGCGTTGCAATAACACCAGAGTCCATCAATTGACCGCGGTCGCGCTCTACCGAACGGCGACGTTCGGCAAGTACAGCAAGCAAACCGCGTGCACGGCCGCGCAACTGTTCAATGCGCACCAGTTCATCGTTTACTCCGCTGTCGCCGCGTGCGCTTAGTTGCGCTTCGGCAGCCATAACGGTGGTGTCAAGGCCCGAAAGTTTTGCGCGAATGCCACGCTCGGCTTCTTCGCCAGCCAACTTGTCACTAGCCAAATTCGTTAGGCGCGACTGGAAGCTTTGAATTTCGCGGCCAGCCAAGAACAACTGCAACGCGCGCAATTCGGAAATTAGCGCGCCATGTCGACGTGCGCTTTCTGCCTGGCGTTCAAGTGGCTTCAAGTTGCGGCGAACTTCGCGCAACAAGTCTTGTGCGCGCATCAAGTTTGCTTCGGTGCCTTCCAAGCGACGCTCCGACTTTTCTTTGCGCTTGCGATACTTCAATACACCAGCGGCTTCTTCAATAATCGCGCGACGGTCTTCAGGACGTGCGTTCAACACCGCGTCAATTTGTCCTTGACTGATGATGACGTGTTGCTGACGACCAACACCAGCGTCCGACAAAAGTTCTTGCACGTCGAGCAAACGGCACTCAATACCGTTGATGGCGTATTCACTTTCGCCACTGCGGAACAAAATACGACTGACGGTTACTTCGGTGAACTCAATTGGCAAGAGGCCAGCCGAGTTGTCGATGGTGAGCATCACTTCTGCTCGACCAAGTGCTGGGCGCTTTGCAGTTCCCGCAAAAATGACGTCGTCCATCTTTTGCGAACGCACCGACGATGGTGCTTGTGCGCCAAGCACCCACGCAATGGCATCCACCACGTTGGATTTACCCGAACCGTTTGGCCCCACCACAACGGTGACACCTGGTTCGAGTTCCATCACCGTGGTGTCTGCGAAGGACTTAAATCCTTTGAGGGTCAGCGATTTGAGGAACACGTCAGTCGCCGAGAATAGTTGAGAAAGCCCAATTGCAAAGATTCGCCAGCCCCCGCTTGGGGATAACTAGTGCTGGCAGACAGCGCAATAACAGGTGGTTCGGCCCGCCACCACAGTGCGCGAAATACGGGCCTTTTTGCACGTTAGGCACACTTCGCCCGCCCGGCCATACACCCGGTGCTCGGTCTGAAACCAGCCCTGTTCACCATCAATGTCTACATATTGAGTGTCGTCCAGCGTGCTGCCGCCTGCCTCCACCGCTTTGGTCAGCACATGAACAATGGCTTCGTGCAACCGCACCAAGGTGCGCATGGAAAGTGATGACGGCACGCGACTCCATCGCAATTTTGCGCGATGCATAATTTCATCGGCGTAAATGTTTCCTATGCCGGCAAGCACATGTTGATCAAGCAACGTTGCTTTTAAGTTGCCGCGCTTACGTGCAAACCGCTCGCGCAAAATTTCAGGAGTGAATTCATCTACTAGTGGGTCAACACCAAGCTTTGCCAAGTCGGGCATTTCAACGTCAAGTCGGGCTGGATCGAACACCACCACTTCACCAAACGTGCGTGGGTCTACAAACCACATTTCATTCGCAACTTCACCAGCACGTGGTTGCAAGTGCAACACCACATGCGTGTGCGGTGGGCGTTCACTTCCAGCAGGTGCAACAAGCACTCGCCCACTCATGCGCAGGTGAATCATCATCTCTTCGCCGCTGTCTAGTGGGCACAACAAATATTTTCCGCGTCGATTAGCCGCAACAACTGTTGTTCCCGACAAACCGTCGATCAACGCTTCGCGACTAGTGCGTCGCACTGTGCGTTCGCGACCAACTTCAACACGTGTAATGCGTCTGCCAACAACATGACTTTCAATACCGCGTCGAA
Organism: uncultured Acidimicrobium sp.; assembly: GCA_903895515.1. Taxonomy (GTDB): domain Bacteria; phylum Actinomycetota; class Acidimicrobiia; order Acidimicrobiales; family Ilumatobacteraceae; genus UBA3006. Next base: position 3,776 of record CAITUB010000198.1, read on the forward strand.
CGGTTTCCACTTCGGGAAGTTCAGGCATTACTCAACCCGCAACTACGCAGGCAGTTCGCTGTTCAACACATCGCACGCAATTTCTGCGGCAATCTGTTCTGCAGCCTTCTTCGACTTGCCTTCGCCGTATCCAAGTTCGCGGTCGCCAACAAACACGGTGGCAAAAAACATCTTCTCGTGGTCTGGGCCTTCGTCTTCCACTTTGTAATGCACGTGCGCTTCAAGTTTCGACGCCAGTTC
>CAITUB010000199.1 GCA_903895515.1 uncultured Acidimicrobium sp.
AAACCTGGTTGAACATGTCGCCAATACGGCTGGCGCCTTCGCCGTTAGTTGCCCACGTAATGACCAGCAAAGCAATGACTGCGGCTGCGAGTAACACCAATGCGTATTCGGTGGTCGCTTGACCAGATTCGTAGATGTGCTTCTTCATGGCTACATGTGTGCGCCAATCCCACTCAACGACCCAACAAATAGTGGGACTACTCCCAATAAAACAAACGATGGAAGCACGCAGGCCACTAAAGGAATAGCCATACGCACGGGAAGTTGTCGGGCGGCTGCGTCCAATTCCTGTCGGCGCTGTTGTCGCGACACGGTGCTGAGACGTTCCAGCATCGGGCCAACTGCAAGGCCGTCTCGTTCGCTTGCAAGCAATGCCTCGCACAATGCAAAAGCAACATGACCGAGTGTTACATGCAGTTGTCGAATGACATCTTGGAATCGCGAACCATTCGTAAGCAATTGACTGCAGTCATGGAAAACTGTGCGCGTTGGTTCATCGACATATTGATGTAACTGTTGGAATGCTTGGGGAGTGGACAAGCCAGACAGCAGTAAGACTCCGAGCATGTCTGTTGCGTCGATGATCTGTGAAGTCGATACCAGTTTTGATCCACGTTTTCGTCGCACTGTGCGAACTCGAAAAAAGGCAATTGCGATGCCGCAAAACCACAGTGTGGTCATGGTTCACTGCGCGTGATGTGCGCGAACCATTTTCTGCCTGCAATGTTTAAGAACAGACCGACAACGATGCACAGCAAACCAAGTGGTGAATGCAAGAGAAATGATCGGGCATGCGACTGCCGTGCAAGTACCCACGTGCAAATTGCAAGTGGAATCCATGACAGCACTGAAGTGGATAAACGTATTTGTGCGGTTTGTGCTTGGCGTTCGTGTTCAATGTGTTCGCGTTCACGCAAAATAGATGCACTCTTTTCAAGCGTGTTGGCAATTCCGTATCCGCCATTGCTGGCAACTGAAAGTGTGCGGGTCGCTAATGCAATATCTGATGCCCAGTTATTCGGTGTGGTGTCGGCAATGGCGTTTGCTAATGAGTGACCACGAATGCACTGCGTCGCAATAGGTTCAGTCCACCACGCGTGATGAGGGAAACGCTCGGCAGTCTGCACAAATGCAAGTGTGAGTGAATAACCACTATGAACTTCGCGGGCAATAGCGTCGAGGAAATCGGCAACAGAACCGAGGTCTTGTTGGCTATGCGTGGATTCACCGAATGGAGAATTCAGAAGTCTCGCGCGAACCCATTGGCGCGTCCACCATCGCGGCAAGACAGCTTGGGCAACAAGCCATACTGCTGCACCACAACTGAGTGCGCCAAGTATCAACAGAGCAATGTCAACTAACTGTTTCATTCAACTCGTGCCCTCGTGCGCGTGCCCGCAAGTACTTCGCCACCATTAAATAGGTGTCGCACGTGGCCCGAAAATGGAGTGGGAACTTCAACAATTTCACTGATGTAACGACGACCAGTACTGCCGCGTGAAACATGTACCACTAGGTCGATTGCCGATCCCATGTGGTCGCGGATGATTTTGCGATTCCATTGTGGGCAGTGCTGCAACATCAGTGACTCGATTCGCTGTAACGCCTGACTCGCAGAATGCGCATGACAGGTAGACAGCGAACCCGAGTGCCCGGTATTCAGTGCTGACAACATGTCCACCACTTCGGCGCCGCGAATTTCGCCAACGATGATGCGGTCGGGGCGAAGGCGAAGCGCGGTACGTACGAGATCGGTCATGTTGATGCCGGCTAACCCCTCGGGTGTGTTGGGCCGAGTCTCCAGTTGCACGGCGTTGGGCAGGGTGAGTGAGAGTTCGCGTACATCTTCAATAGTGACCACTCGTTCGTATTCGTTCATGTGTGAACACAGCACATTCAGCAACGATGTTTTTCCGCTGCCTGCTTTTCCCGACACCACGATATTGCATCGGTTACGAACAGCCTGAAGCAACAAGTTGGTTACGGGTTCTTCTGCAAAATGTTGCAACGAGAGGGTTTCTTGAGTGAATCGTCGAATGCTGACGCACATGCCATGCGGACTGACAGGAGGAATAACCGCGCACAACCGTGAGCCATCGCGCAATCGCGCATCCACAATTGGTGACACGCGGTCGAGTCGTTTGCCGAGTGGAAGCAAAATGCGTTCCACAATGGCATGAAGTTCTCCAGGGTGAAGTTCACCCACGTAGTGCATTCCCGTGTGGTCTTCGATGAACACAGAAGTCTCGTTATTGACCATGACCTCGGTGATATGTGGAGAAGCGAAGTGTGTTGCTAACGAG
>CAITUB010000200.1 GCA_903895515.1 uncultured Acidimicrobium sp.
GATGTATTGACGAACTGCATCAATATGGTCTGTTGGAACGTAGAGCTTGTCGCCGTCTTTATAGGCAAGAAGTAGGTAGTCGCGCTCGGAGCCACCGATAGTGCGCTTCACCATTCCTTCGTATTTTCCAACGCCGTGATAATGGTGAACTACGTAGTCACCTGGCTTCAAGTCTTGAAAGACCGAAGTGGTGTCACGCTTACGTGCCCGCGGCTGGCGATGTGTGCGGCGTCGACCGGTGAGGTCGGTTTCTGCAATGACCGCGAGTTTTACTTGCGGCAGTGAATAGCCGTGATGCAATGGAGCAACAACCACGTACGTACCTGGTTTACTGAGGTCCGCTTCTTTGTTCTTGCTGAGGTCACGCACGATGACACCGTTTTGCGTGAACACTTCAAGCAGTCGTTGTGCTGAACTTTCGCCTTCTGCGGCAATAACCACAGTCCACTTGTCGGTTATCAGTTGTTGAACGCGTTTGGCTGTTGCTTCTGCATCGCTGGTCGCCTGACCCCAACCCGTTGACTGCACAGTTGGTGCATCAATTGCTTCAGAAGGGAGCGAGAGCGATAGTGCATTCAACGACTGCGATGGCCCAAACAGTTGATCAATGTCTAAGTGCAGGCGCGGGAATGTTCTCTCAGCATCGCGTGCCCAGGTTGAAGCCAGTGCTTTTGCAAGGTCGTCTTCTTCCGCAAGCAAATCTTTTGCACGGTCGCGCATGCGCTTTGGGTCAACAAAAATGAGTTCGCTGGATGCGGGCAAAACGTCGGTGATGAGTTGTTCGCGTTCAATGAGCCATGGAAGCCAACTCTCCATGCCTTCGAAGTTGAAACCATCGGCGAGTCTGTCCCAGTGCTCGCGACCCCACGGTTCGCTTGCAACCAAGGCACGCGCACGTTCAGTTACTGCTGCGTCTAGTTGCAGTTCACGTGCAGGAAAAATAATTGCTTGCACTAAGTCGTCGGTGCTGCGCTGGTCGTTCACATTGAACGATGTGAGTCGGTCTACTTCGTCGCCCCACAGGTCAATTCGAATTGGGGTATCTGCAGTGCTGGGGAACACGTCGATGATTGATCCGCGACGTGCAACTTCGCCGCGATGTTCAACAATTTCTTCACGGCGATATCCGTCGTGCACCAATTTGGCAAGCAACTGTTCGGAATCAATTTCATCACCAGGCTTAATGATGATTGGCTGCAGTGTGGTTGCACCTGGTCCAAGTTTTTGCAACAGTGCGCGAACCGAACCGAGCACAACCTTCGGCGGGTTTTCGCTGCGCAAGCGCCACAACACTTCAAGTCGGCGACCCATGGTTTCTACGCTTGGGCTTACTCGCTCGAACGGAAGTGTTTCCCATGCAGGAAACATCAAAGCGTTATCTGCACCGAGAAACTGCACAATGTCGTCGTGTAGTTGTTGTGCTGCAGTTCCCGTTGGGGCAGCGACTACAAGTGTGCTTCCAGGTGATCGTGCGCTCAGTGCGGCGATGATTGCTGCGCGCGATTGCTCTGCACACGCAAGCACTGAGTTACGCCCGCCAATTGCGGCGAGCGCTGGCTCTTGGCTGGCAGTAAACGCAAGGTCGTGCAACAACATGCTGGATGCGCCGACTATCGGCCGTTGATGTGTTGCATTGCGGCTTGTGCGCCTTGCGAAAGTATCAACTGCACCGCATCTGCTGCCAGGTGTACGGAAACGTCAAGGACTTTTCGTTCATGTGCCGGAACGCGAGACAGAACGTGATCGGCTCCGTCTTCTTTCGACGGTGGTTTTCCAACGCCAATGCGAACGCGTACGAAGTCTTGAGTTTTGAGGTGCGATGAAATGCTGCGTAGACCATTGTGTCCTGCAAGACCGCCACCAATTTTTACTTTTACGATTCCAGGCTCTAAGTCCAGTTCATCGTGCACGACGATGATGTTGGCCGGTTCAGTAATTGCGTAGCGGCGGGCGAGTGGTCCAACTGCGTTTCCCGATTCATTCATATATGTCGTTGGCATGGCCAACACGAATCGAGTTCCCTCGTTATTTATTTCGGCAATCAGTGCGCGATCGCGCGACGACTTCATTGACGTGTTGAAGCGTGATGCAAGCAATTCAATTGCATCAAAACCAACGTTGTGTCGGCTGCCTTCGTATTTGCGACCTGGGTTACCTACGCCTACAACAAGTGCGTTGTAAGGAGTACCTCGCCGCTCGTGTCGCTCACCGCGACCGAACAGCGCCATACAAATTAGGAAGCGGCTGGCTTATCGCCGGCAGCAGGAGCACCGGCTGCCGGAGCTTCACCAGCAGCGGCTTCACCAGCAGCGGCTGCGGCTGGCTTGTCAGTTTGCGAGCTCGTTACCAACACGGTGACGACAACCAAGTCTGGGTCGGACACTGCGGTAACACCCTTTGGCAACACGATGTCTGCCATGCGGATGATGGAGTACATGTTCATCTCGGTGACGTCGATGACGAGTTCGTTTGGAATGTTGTTTGCTGCTGCGCGAATTTCTACGCGGTCAACTGCAGGGTCAACAAGTCCGCCTTCTTGTACAACAGCTTTTGCTGTACCAGTGAGGTGAATTGGAACCGACATGACGATTTCCTTCGAGAGGTCAATCTGCATGAAGTCAACGTGGCTGACATTGCGCTTCACTGGGTCGCGCTGCATGTCCTTCACGATTGCTGGGTATGTCTTGTCAGCAACTTGCAATTCAAGAATGGTGTTGGTGCCTGCTGGACCCGACAATGCAATGCGCAAGTCGCGACGTTCAACAGTGATGACCACTGGTTGCATGCCTGCTCCGTAGATGACCGCAGGAATGTGGTCGGCTCCGCGCAAACGACGTGCCTCTGGGCTACCGGTCGTGCGGCCAACGTTGGTCTTCAATGTGGTGGTCATGTTCGAAACTCCGTACTTACGTAGTGAAAATCAGCAGATACAACGGCTGGTCAGTGTACAGCCGCCCAGGCCTATTGCGGAGTGGGCTTTAGGACTGGTTTTCGCCGTCGAACAGGTCGCTGACGCTGGTTTCGTCAAACACTGCAGACAGGGCATCGGCAAGGATTTTGGCCACAGAAAGCACCTCAATCTTGGCGATTCGCTTTTCTTCGGGAAGAGGCAACGTGTTAGTGAGCACCACGCGAGTAATTGGCGAGTTTTCGAGGCGCTCGATGGCTGGGCCAGAGAGCACGCCGTGAGTGGCCATGGCCCACACTTCTTTTGCACCGCGGTTCATGAGTAACTCAGCGGCACTCACGATGGTTCCGCCAGTGTCAATCATGTCGTCGGTCAGGATGCACAAGCGTCCTTCAACTTCACCAATGACTTCTTTGGCAACAGCAACGTTTGCCGTGTTCTTTGGACGACGTTTGTTAATGAATGCAACGTCTGCGTTCATGTCGGCAAGATGTTGCGCAAATCGTTCGGCAACTTTTACGCGACCGGCGTCTGGTGAAACGATTACCACTCCATCACGTGCGTTTGAACGCACGTATTTTTCAAGAACTGGAATTGCGGTGAGGTGATCGACAGGGCCTTCAAAGAAACCTTGAATCTGTCCGCTGTGCAAGTCGACGGACACCATGCGCTTTGCGCCTGCAGCTTTAAACATGTCGGCAATAAGGCGTGCGGTAATTGGCTCGCGACCTTCGGCTTTGCGGTCTTGGCGGGCGTATCCGTAGAACGGGCACACTGCAGTAACGCGCTTTGCTGATGCGCGATATGCGGCGTCGATCATGATCAGTTGTTCCATGATGGAGTCGTTCACGCTGCGGCCTTCGTGCCCGCAATGTGTTTGCATTACGAACACATCTCCACCGCGAACTGATTCACCAAAACGTGGACGCAATTCGCCGTTTGCAAACTCAACAATGTTTGCTTCGCCCAGTTGCACCTCAAGATGTTGTGCAACTTCTTCAGCGAGCGCTGGGTGAGTGCGTCCCGTGTACAACGCCATCCGTTTTGTGGTGACCTTGTCAATTGTTTTGTTCACGAGGCCCCCTCAAGAAATATGTCGGCGCTTTTCATTTGCCAGCATAGATCGCGGGGCCGATTCGGCTTTCTTCGCAATACTTCACGAGTTCCGGGGAGAGGACTCGAACCCCTATATACGGGACCAAAACCCGTTGTCCTGCCATTGAACGACCCCGGAGCGACCGCAATACGGTACTCAATCTAATCGCCGTTTGCTTATTTGGTCTGAGTTCCCGCTAGCGTGCTGTGCGCTATGGGTTCACTTGTAAAACGTCGTCGTAAGCGGATGCGCAAAAAGAAGCACAAGAAGATGCTTCGTCGTACCCGCCACCAGCGCCGCAAGTAACCCAGTTTTCGCCCCTCGCCTTTGGAACTATAAAGAGCGAGTGTGGGTGACAACAACGGTTGCTTCGCTTAACGCTTCATGAATGCGTGGATGCGCACCGTCTAACCACCAAGTGGCACCACTTCCTGCCAATACTGGGGTTTGCCCGCTTGCTTCACGAATGCGGTCGCGCCACAGGGCTAGTCGAGGTTCAACAACAAGCGCAGCAGGCTCTAAGTCGTTTGGCCCATCGTGCTGTGCCTGAAGTGAATCAAAGGCCTTGTAGACAGCCGGAGTAGAGACTCCAAATGGGGGCACCACGAGGGTGATCTCGCGAGCAACGAATGGGAGCGGCTGAAGAATTTCGCCAATTCCTGTTACACGTGCGCGACCGCCGTGCATGCAGAACGGAATATCTGCGCCAAGTTTTGAGGCTGCGATGAGGTCTGTGTAGCCAGCCCAGCGAAGTACGGCCGCAGCATCTGCTGATCCGCCGCCAAGTCCGCCGCCATGTGGAATGTTCTTTTCAATATGA
>CAITUB010000201.1 GCA_903895515.1 uncultured Acidimicrobium sp.
AATGCAACAACAGAGTTCACTGCGCCAATAAGTGCGAGTGCATAACCCCAGCCCGAACCCGAACTCAGCAATGACTGAAACGCGGTGAACTTACCGATCCAACCACCAAGAGGCGGAATGCCGGCAAGTGATGCAAGGAAAATGGTGGCAAGTGTTGCCAAGCCTGGTGCGTAAGAGAACAAGCCGCCCCAACTGGAAATCTCGCCGCTACGGGTTTTGCGTGACACCGCAATGATGACTGCAAACATTCCAAGGTTCGTTGCTGCGTACACCAACATGTACACCACCACTGAGCGCAACGCCGAAGATGAAACTCCCGACATTCCTGCAACTGCCAACGGCATGAGAACGAATCCGCCCTGGCTAATGGATGAGTAGGCCATCATGCGAACAATGTTGGTTTGACGCAATGCAACAACGTTTCCAACGGTCATGGTGAGCGCTGACAGCACCCACATGAACGGTTGCCAAACGCCCGAAGCCTGAGGGAAAGCAACAAACAACAGAGTTACCAAAGCGACAAAGCCGGCAGCCTTAGATGCAACGGAGAGGAATGCGGTAATTGGGCTTGGAGCGCCTTCATAAGTATCTGGCGCCCAGCTATGAAATGGAACAGCCGAAACTTTGAATGCGAAGCCAACGATGACGAACACGATGCCGAGCGCATGCAAGGCACTCAGTCCACCCGTTGCCGTGATGCTCTTGCCAAGGTCGACAAGCAAAGTGCTGTTTGCAGCACCAAACAACAGCGACATGCCGTACAACATGACAGCGCTTGCAAATACTCCCAACAGGAAGTACTTCATGCCGGCTTCATTGCTCTTAATGTCTCGCTTACGCCATGCAGCAAGCATGTACGCAGGTATTGACAAGAATTCAAGCGCCACAAAAATGGAAACCAAGTCACGTGATGACGTCATCATGACCATGCCAAGAATGCTGGACAGCAAAAGGAACCAATACTCACCCTGCCAGTACTCATCCTCTTCAACATGCTTTGTAGACAACAACACCACGACGTATCCCGCAATGAGGAACATCGCTTTCATCACCACGCTGAATTCGTCAACCACATATCGACCATCAAACATCGAGCGAACCGATGATTCGCTTAAACCAAGTGTGAGCACCGGAAGCATTGCGCCGAGCAAAGTGAAACCAGTAAGCGAAGAGATAATCCACTTACGTGATTCATCAAGGAACAAATCTGCAAGCAACACCACACACAAGCCCGTCGCCAGAATGATTTCTGGCGCCAGCGCGTGGTAGTCAACCTGCGGGCTTACCCACTCGGTTGCAGCGGCGATGACGGAATGAATCACGTGATCAGCCCTTGAACCCTGACAGCACTACTTGAACGGCTGGGTCGAGCACCTTGAACATGAGGTTCGGCACAACACCAAACACCAAAATGGCAATCAGCAACGGAGTCCATGCAAACCACTCAAACTTGTTCACATCGTGGAATGCATGATCATCGTGACCGTGTCCGCCACCAGCAAATTCTGGCTTTGGCTCGCCAAAAGCAACCCGCTGGAACAACCACAGCAAGTATGCGGCAGCCAAAACGGTGCCGAGTGCAGCGATCACCATGTACACGCGGAACACTGTCTCGTTCAGTCCTGCAGCAGGGCTGTATGCGGAAAGGATTGCTGGGAATTCGCCCCAGAAACCGGCAAGACCTGGCAAGCCAAGCGAGGCCATGCACGAGAATCCAAGGATCCAGCCAAGGTGTGGCATCTGCTTCAAAATGCCACCGAGGCGAGCAATTTCAAGCGTGTGATAACGCTCTTTCACGCTTCCAGCAACGAAGAACAACATGCCGGTAATGAGACCGTGTGCAACCATTCCGAACATTGCTGCAGTCATGCCGAAACTAGTGAGTGTTGAAATTCCGAGCATCACAAAACCCATGTGAGCAACTGACGAGAAGGCGATCAATCGCTTCATGTCGGTTTGAGCCAAACAACCAAGTGCTCCGTAGATGATTCCGATAACTGCGAGTCCACCGATGTACGGAGCCCAAGCCTTTGCGGCTTCTGGAAGAACTGGAATTGCGATACGTACGAATCCGTATGTTCCCAACTTCAACAAGATTGCAGCCA
>CAITUB010000202.1 GCA_903895515.1 uncultured Acidimicrobium sp.
TACCACAGGCCGAGTGCCGGCTTAATTTCACGAAAGAAAGCGACGATTGCTTTCGTCTCTGGTTCGGATGCTCGATTTGGCCCGGAGTATTGCCAATATCCAGGTTGACCAATACGCGCCCATCCATAAGGAAAGTTTCTATTCAGGTCTACGCGGTTCGCATTGCCACGGCGATCCAACGCAGTTCCATCGGGATTGATTGAGGGAATGACCCACAGATTCACACCTTTAGGAATCTGCATATTTACCAACTCATCAGTAATCAGCAGACCGGCTTCTTCGTTGCCATGAATAACACCGATAACGGCGACAGTGACGCCTTTGGGATCACCCATGCGAATTGCTTCGATCGGACGACCCTGAATTGAGGTGCCAATTACTCTGCGCTCAAGAATGTTTCCTTGCGCCGTAGCGACGGAAGTTGTGCTCACGCTTGATAGCGCAGCAATTGCAACAACTAACGAAAAAGTTTTTTGAACAACTCGCATCTATTTTTTTGCTGAGGCGATTCCGCCACCAAGAACATGTGTATTCGTCATGTCGTACAGAACAACAGTTTGTCCAGGAGCAATGCGCCTCTGCGGTTCATTCCATACAACTCGAACCGAAAATTCATTCCAGATTTCTACTGTCGCCGGAATCGCATTTCCATGCGCACTGGATTGCACCAGAACATCACTTGTCTTGAGAAGCCGCTCAATATCACGAAGATCCGACCAAATGACTTTGTCCACTATGAGCGACTCGCGATACAGGCTTGCTTCTTCACCAATGACGACACGCGCATTTGGAGTATCAACATCGACTACGTATTGCTTTGGCCCACCGCCAGGAATACCCAGGCCCTTACGTTGACCAATAGTCACCAATTCAAGCGCTTCAACTTTTCCAGCAGGTGATCCGTCTTCGTTCACTACTTCAGCCTTGCGGAACGGAATGCGATTACCGAGGAACGTTTCGCGACCACCGGTTTTGCTAATGAAGCAGACGTCTTGGCTGTCTGGCTTTGTTGCAGTGCGAAGCCCAAGTTCAACAGCACGTTCGCGAACCTGAGCCTTCGTTAAATGACCAACAGGAAACATGGTGTAAGCCAGTTCTGCTTGATCCAACATGTGCACGACATAGCTCTGATCTTTTGCGTCATCGGCACCACGCGTGAGTCGCAGAATTCCTTCATCATCGTGTTCAATTCGTGCATGATGCCCTGTTGCAACTGCGTCAAAGCCCAGCAAGCGAGCGCGTTCGCTGAGGCGATCAAACTTCAAGTGGCGGTTGCACTCGATGCATGGGTTCGGTGTAATGCCGTCCACATGGGCCTGCACATATGGAGCAACCACATGCTTGTCAAAGTCATCTGAAAAGTTAAAGACCAAGTGGTCAATGTCCAGTTGTTGAGCAACACGTCGAGCGTCATCAACATCGGAAACCGAGCAACAACCCGTGTCGCTTTCGCCGCCCCACAAGCGCATGGTCACGCCAACGACTTCGTGCCCTGCTGCCTTTAGTTCGGCTGCGGCGACAGACGAGTCCACGCCACCCGACATCGCAACAAGCACTTTCATGACCTAAAGGCTAACGACGTAATTGATTTACGGCAGACACAATGGCCGAAACCGCAAGGTCTATTTCGGCATCAGTTGTGGTGTGGCCAAGGCTTAAGCGCAACGCCCCATTGCTCCACGAACGTTCAACCCCCATTGCCTCAAGCACATGCGAAGGCTCCATGGCGCCACTGGCGCAAGCTGAAGCGGCAGATGCATAGACATCAGCTTGATCCAGCAGGAACAGCAGCGCTTCATTTTCAAGACCAGAGAAACACAGGTGCGCAACACCAGGAACACGATGCTCGCGCGGAACAGTTTCTAAAACGCCATCCACCTGTGCACAAATTTCGTCAACCAATCGATCACGCAATTTCGTTACACGAACAGATTCCTCAGCACGTGTCGCATCAGTAACTTCTAGCGCCTTTGCTGTGGCGATAATTCCAGAAACGTTGTGGGTGCCACTTCGACGATCGCGCTCTTGCCCGCCGCCAAAAATAAGTGGTTCAAGATTCTTTCCAGTTTTGATCACCATCACACCAACACCCTTTGGCCCACCAAACTTGTGCGCAGAAAGCGACAGCGCGTCGACAAGAGGAGTCACTTCACGTAAGTCCACCCAACACGCGGCCTGCACAGCATCGGTGTGCAAAATTGCGTTCGGTGCATACTTGCGAACAATTCGTGCAACGTCACGCATTGGCGTGATTGAACCGACCTCGTTGTTTACCGCCATCACCGAAACAACGGTGACCGGTTGCTCTTCTGTTGCGGCTTCAAGCACGCGCTGTAAATCTTCGAGGTCTACGGTCCCCACGTTGTTCACGCGAACAACAACACCGTTCACATGTTCAACACAATGCAGTACTGCATGATGTTCCGCTGCCGGGCATACGGCTATTCCACCCAGACGGCGAACCGCACCAAGAATTGCATGGTTATCGCCTTCGGTTCCACCGCTGGTGAACACCACTTCACCGGGCTTGCAGCCAAGTGTTTCGGCAACAAGATCGCGTGCCTCATCAAGTGCCTTGCGAGCCTCGCGGGCAAAGCGATGCGAACCTGACGGGTTGGCGTACATGTGGTCGAGATATGGGGTCATCGCCTCAATCGCTTCGGCGCGCATTGGCGTGCTTGCTGCGTGATCGAGATACGTACCCATGCCTTCAGACTAATGGCTGACTGATTACTGATCTTCTCGGCGAGAATGGTGATGTGGAATATTCCGATAACCCATATGGCGACAACTTCGCCGACATTTATGACGAGTGGTATCGGGATTTAGACAACATTGATGCGGTGGTCTCGCTGGTGTTGTCACTTGCCGAAAATGGAAGCGTTTACGAACTTGGAATTGGAACTGGCAGGCTCGCACTCCCCATTGCGTTAGCGGGTGAAAGCGGCGGGGTTTTGGTGAGCGGTATTGACTCATCGCATGCAATGCTTGACCAACTAACTGCCAAACCGCGATCCGAGTTAATTGACGCTCAGCTTGGCCACATGGTTCGCGACATGGCCTCAGGACCATTCAGCGTTATTCTTCTGGCCTACAACACGTTGTTTAATCTGCTGAGCGCGCAAGAACAACAACAGTGCCTCATTCGTTGCGCCGAATCGCTCGCCCCAGGTGGCCACATCATTGTTGATTGTTTCGTGCCTAGCCCAGACATGCCCGAGCACAGTGGCCCTACCCCCCATCGCAGTTCGTCCCGCGGCTACATCACGAGCGAAGTGCATGTGGACAAGTCGCAGCAATTAATTGATGGAGTGTTCATTGAAGTTGTCGATGAACAAGCAGTAAAGCGCGAATGGAAAGTTCGTTACGCATCAACTCAAGAAATAGATGCAATGGCCGTGCATGCAGGACTGCAACTTGAACAGCGCTGGGAAACCTATTTACAGGACCTTTTTACCGAGTATTCGCGTCGACATATTTCGGTGTACGGCAAAGCTCCTCGGAGCAACTCGTAGTACGGTTCGGTCATGGCACACATTGAAGTAAGTATCCAGCTCAACGCAACCCCTGAACACGTGTGGAACGTTGTTGAACCTGTGGAAAATCACGTGGACTGGATGGCCGATGCTGTTGCCATTCGCTTTCTCAATGAGCAAACTCGCGGTGTTGGAACCGAGTTCTTTTGTGACACAAAAGTCGGACCAATCAAACTTGTCGACAAAATGGAAATCACCGAATGGATCCCACAACAGGTCATGGGAGTGCGCCATGTTGGCGTAGTAACCGGGACAGGAAAATTCACGCTCACACCACACCTTGGTGGAACCACATTTACCTGGGCAGAAGAACTGAAGTTTCCATGGTGGCTTGGCGGAAAACTTGGCGAACTCGTTGGCGCCAAATTGGTAATGGGAATCATCTGGAAGCGCAATTTGCGCGAACTCAAAAAGATTGTTGAAGCAACCGCGTAATTACATTGCGCGCAGTAACGCGGTTGTTGCTGCTGCAAGTACCACAACAACAATCAACGGCAGTTTTCGCCACGCAGCAATAATTGCAACGATCAACCCAATTGCTCGTTCGTCAACAGCAATTGATTGAGCATCAGTGAATGTGCCGTTAAACACCATGGCTCCAAGCAGCGCTGCCGGAATCAGCATGAGGCACTGCGCCAAAACATTCGGAAGTTTGCGCGAA
>CAITUB010000203.1 GCA_903895515.1 uncultured Acidimicrobium sp.
GCAAGTGATTGATGCGCACGCCACACATGTTGAAGCCATCGTTGGCATGTCGCTTGGCGGATTGACATGTCTTGCACTTGCAAACGCACGCCCAGAACTCGTTCCGCATCTGGTGCTCGTTGACATCACGCCGGGAGTAACAAGCAAGAAGGCAAAAGCTGTACTCGATTTCATTAATGGTCCACAAAGTTTTGCAAGCTTTGATGAATTATTTGCTCGAACCAAAGAACACAATCCAACGCGCAGCGAATCCAGTTTGCGCCGAGGAATTTTGCACAATGCCAAACAGATAGAAGATGGCTCGTGGCAATGGCGTTACGACCGTCGCGGACAGACTGAAACCGCAGGTTCTGCTCCTGGCCACGAAGCTCCGCGATCGCCAATGTGGGACATGATCTCTTCGTGGGGAAAGCCATTGCTCATGGTTCGCGGAGGTGTGTCTCCTGTGGTTGACGACGAGGACATTGCTGAACTGCAAAAGCGTTGCCTTCAGGCAGAGGTAGTAGTGGTTGACGGGGCTGGCCATAGCGTGCAGGGCGATCGTCCGGTGGAGCTGGCGAACCTGCTCCGCCGCTTCGCTTAGTTAGCACACCCCGAATTAGCCTGATTTTATGAAGCTTCTTGCACCAACAAAAAAGCTGGGCCGTCCGTGCTCGACTGATGCTGGAGAAACACGCGAGCGCCTCATTCACGAAGCACGTGCATCGTTTGCCACCATTGGTTACGACGCAACAACTAATCGCACTGTTGCCGCTGCAGCTGGCATAACGACCGGCGCGATTTATCACTACTTTCCTTCAAAGCTTGACATGTATGTGGCTGCATTTGAGCAAGTGCAAAACATGGTGACTGAAGCGGTGGTTGCAGCAGCAGCACCGTGTGATTCCTTGGTCGATAAGTTTGCAGCAATCATTGATGCGCTGACAGAGGTAAGTAAAAACGACGCTTCGCTTATTGGATTTGTTGTTGGAGTTTCTGCAGAAGCGCGTCGCCATCCAGAACTCTCTGATGCGATTCGCCCACTACGTAAGGATTGGGCAGTATTTTTTCAACAACTCTGCGAAAACGCAGTTGCCCGCGGTGAAGTTGGATCTGAAATGACCGCACGCACGTTGCAGGACTTGTTTGATGTAATGATTTCTGGGTTGGCGCGATTTGCTTACGTCATCAATGACAGAGAGCGTGAAGACGCAGTTATTGACGGTTTGAAGCGATTTGTTGCTGCCGCTGTGTCCTGAACAAATCTGTCAGTACAAGCGCGAGGCACACCCAAATCAAAGAAAAGCCTGCAACCTTCGATGACGTGAGTAACTCGTCATACATCAGCCAACCAATCAGGAAATTCATGGTGGGCACGATGTATTGCATTGGGCCAAGAATGGTGAGTGGAGTTCGCTGAGAAGCGCTCGCAAACATCAGCAAGGGCACTGCGGTAATCACGCCAGTGAATGCAACGAAAACCCATTCCATCGAAGTGGCGGTGTTGTGCACGCTGTCAGTGTTGTTCCATGTTGTGCACAAATAGATGAAGGCGGGAACTGCAAGGACAATAACTTCAGCAGTGAGGCTCTCTAATGGAGCAAGTGGAACCTTCTTTTTTAAGTAGGCGTAGAACGTCCA
>CAITUB010000204.1 GCA_903895515.1 uncultured Acidimicrobium sp.
CCGACAAATGTCACACCCGTCGCCTTGTTCGCAGCGTCGATGTATTGCACCAACTGCTCTTTTTCCTTCACTTGGCGAATGGGGTAATACGCAATGTCCCCATCTTCAGCCAGGCGACTGTATTCCGTGTAAATAGTGCTGCCCTCGTGAGTTTCCCACGGAGCGAAATGTTTGTGTTCAGTAATACGTGTGTACGGAACATCAATATCGCAATAGTTCATCACGGGGCAACCCTGCACGTCGCCGATCTCTTCAGTCTCTACAAAATCGAGTGTGCGGTATCCGAGTTTTCCAAACTTGCTGGAAAAAAATCCATCAATGGGACCGGACCAAAAAACGTGATCAGCATTAGCTAGGTCTTCTGGAGCAACTGTCCGACCCAGAGTGACTTCAATCAGTGGATGATCAAGGATTGCTTCCACAATTGGTGTGTAACCATCGCGAGGGATTGCTTGGTACGGATGATTGAAGTAACTGTCCTCGTAGGAAAATCTCACCGGCAACCGAGCCAAAATAGAGGCTGGCAATTCTGTTGGCGACACTCCCCATTGCTTCTGGGTGTACCCCTTAAAGAAAGCCTCGTACAGATCTCGACCCACAAATTTGAGGGCTTGATCTTCAAAACTGACAGGCGTTCCAATGCTTGAATCGGCGCGCTCCGTAATGAACTGCTCAGCTTCGGCCGGCGACATGGTGGTATTAAAAAATTGATTAATGGTGTGCAAGTTCACCGGCAATGAATACACATGCCCGCCCGAGGTTGCCTTCACGCGGTGGTTGTAGGGCATCATGTCGCCGTACTTGTTGATGTAATCCCACACGTGTTTGTCTGCTGTATGAAAAATATGCGGCCCATACACATGCACCATGACACCATTGTCGCGACGTTCAGTGTGCGCATTTCCTGCAACATGTGATCGCCCGTCGACCACCCATGACGCGATGCCTGCTTCTGCTAATTCACGTGCAATAACAGCACCGGAAAATCCGGCACCGACAATAACGATGCGTGCTGTCATTTAGTAAACGCTAGTGGCTAAGCCAGGGGGCGCAGAGACCATCGAGGTCGCGCACTTCAATACGATCGCGATTTTCCCATACAACTTGGTTCTGCGGGTCAGCACGAAGCTTGAAAACGTGGAACGACATCTCTGTGGTGTCGATAGTAAGAATGCGTCCAATTAGCGGCTCGCCAAGATCAAGCAAAACCTTGATGGTTTCAAGAGCCTGAATGGAACCAATGATTCCTGGCAGCACGCCGAGAACGCCTGCTTCTGCACACGACGGTGCACATTCTGCTGGAGGCGGTTCCGGAACCATGTCGCGATAGGTAGGCCCACGCAATGGGTGGAACACCGACACCATTCCTTCGAAGCGAAAGATGCTTCCGTGAACAACAGGGATTCCCAATTTCACGCTGGCATCGTTCAGCAAATAACGGCTTGGAAAATTATCGGCGCCGTCAACCACGATGTCATATTCGCTCATGATTTCCATGATGTTTTCTGCGGTCAATCGAACGTCATATGTCTTCACCGTGACATCAGGATTCAATTTTTCAATTGTTTGACGTGCTGAATCAACTTTGCGCTGACCAATGCGATCCATGTTGTGCAAGATCTGACGCTGCAAGTTCGATGCATCAACATCATCCATATCAACAATGCCAAGCGTGCCAATTCCGGCTGCTGCCAAATACAACGCCGCAGGTGATCCGAGTCCACCAGCACCAAGCATCAGTACTTTTGCACCTAACAATTAGGCTTGACCCTCAATACCTACTTCAGGCAACAACAGATGGCGTTGGTAGCGATTGCGCTGATCAGCTGTCAACGTGACTGGCTGACGCCATGCACGGCCTTCGTCCTTCCACTTGCCGAAACCACCAGCCATCGACAACACGTCGCTGTAACCAAGTTCCTGCAATGTGCGAGCAGCAAATGCGCTACGCACTCCCCCTGCGCAATACACAACAATTGTCTGATCACGATCAAGGGCTCGCGCTTCAATTTGCGCTTCCAGATGTCCGCGAGGAATGTGAACTGCATTAGCCAGTGCGCCCTCGTCGTATTCGTCTGGTTCA
>CAITUB010000205.1 GCA_903895515.1 uncultured Acidimicrobium sp.
GAAATTGAAATTACTGAAGTAATTACTTTTCAATTTTCACCACAAAGCGTGGGTCTCGGAAACTCTTCAAACTCTGCAACGCTTTGCTTGCGGTAGTGCACTCGGTAACAATGTGGCGAGCGAGTTTTCCCTTTGCCGCTTTGGCGTCGTGCCCACCAGCTTTTCCGGTTTTTTCGTTTAGCCCAACGACAAAGTATTCGCCAAGCAATTCGGTGTCCAGAGTGAATGCGGCGCGATGCTCTTGAGGAAGTAAATCAATGACTACCGAACCTTTGAAGGCCTTATTCAGAGTTTCTGACAACGAGTCGTGCCACCACTTGGACAGCAAGCCAAATGGTGCAAATCGGGCGCCCATCTTGAGTCGGTAATCGGGCACTGGGTCTGCCGCGCTGACTGCTCCAAGTAGTCCGGAAATTACGACGATGCTGCTCAGTGCGCGAGTTCGCTGCGTCGAAGTGAGCGATGCAATGTCGAGGTGATCCCACACCACGCCCGTGTATCGCTCGTGTGCGGCAAGTGTTGGAGAACCCCGTAGCGATGAATTCGCATCCTTGGCTCGCGCGAGATGGGCCTTGCTCACACCAAGGAGTTTTTCGTCACCACCTTTCACTTTTTTCAATTGATCCACAAGTTCGCTTCGTTGAGCGGCAAGTTGCTTTCCAAAAGTGCCAGATGTTTCGCGCCATTTAGCCGTCGCAGATCCACCTTCTGCTTTGCCCTCCGAGGGCGGTAACAAAATAAACAGTGATGCCACGACACGAAAGTCTGCCTTACCCATGAGTATCCTTTTGGCATGGCAACCGTAAAACCAGTACAAAGTTGGGAAACCGACTGGGATCACGCCGATCCGGCATACAACCAGAACGCTCACCAAATTTGGGACCAGTTGCGCGGAACTTGCCCGGTAGCCCACACCGATCGCTACGGCGGTGCATGGTTGCCAGTAACTCATGCCGATGTCTCGGCAGTCGCACGTGATACCGACCATTTTTCGTCCGAAGGTGCAGTGCTATCAAATAAGCCACCTCGCGAAGAGTGGATCTCGATGGCACCTATTGGCGGCGCACCACCGATTACGTCCGATCCTCCGTTTCACGCAGACGCACGACGTCTCTTGCTTCCTGCATTTAGCCCGCAAGTTGTTGCCGAATGGGAACCAGAAATTCGCCGCTTGTGCAATGACCTCATCGACAACATGGGCGACATCGAAACGGTTGATGCTGCAGTGCAATATGCACAGAACATTCCTGTGTACGTCATTGCACGCATGCTTGGTCTGCCGTTAGAAGACAGCGACTATTTCCGCGAAACCGTTCACATGGTGCTTGAAGAAATTGGCGCCGAGTTCGGAGAGCGTCAAGGGGCTTTCGAAAAACTTGATGCGTATTTGGGAATGCATGTGCGTGATCACATCGAAAACCCTAAAGATGACCTCATCGGCTTTTTGCTGAATGCAAAAATTTACGATCAGCCGCTTTCACCAGAACACGTTGTTGGAACCATCATTTTGCTTATGGTCGCCGGCATCGACACCACATGGAGCTCGATTGGCTCTTCCATTTGGCACCTCGCACAACACCCATCCGACTTGCAGCGAATGGTGAACGAACCAGAGTTGTTGCCAACAGCAATCGAAGAACTGTTGCGCATGTATGCACCGGTCACCATGGCGCGCATTGTTAGCCAAGATGCCGAAATTGGTGGTTGCCCTGTGAAGCGTGGCGACTCGGTGTTGCTTCCTTTCCCAGCCGCTAACCGCGATCCTGAAGTATTCCCTGATGCTGACAAAGTGATCATCGATCGTGAAGAAAACCGCCACGTCGCGTTTGGTCTTGGAATTCATCGCTGCCTCGGATCAAACCTTGCTCGTCTCGAACTCCGTGTTGCAGTTGAAGCGTTTATTCAACGCTTCCCGATGTTTGAACTTGCAAATCCAAGTGCAGTTACTTGGAGCCTTGGTCAAGTTCGTGGTCCGCGTAAATTGCCAGTACGAATTACGCAACGCGCTTAATTCGTGTCGCATTCGCAGCCGCCATCCAGCATTGATCTGGATGCGTTAAATCCAGATCAGCGCGATGCAGTGCTGCATCCAACAGGCCCATTACTTGTTGTCGCGGGTGCAGGCTCGGGTAAAACTCGAGTGCTTACGCAACGCATTGCGTATCTCATTGCTAATGGCGCACACCCCATGCATATTTTGGCCATTACGTTCACCAACAAAGCTGCACAGGAAATGCGCGATCGCGTACAAGCACTTGTTGGTCCTGTTGCCAAGCAAATGTGGGTCAGCACGTTTCACTCGGCATGTGTTCGCATTCTGCGTGCTCAGGCAGATCACTTGGGGTATCCAAAAACGTTTTCTATTTACGACCAGTCCGACGCACAACGTCTCGTTGGCTATTGCATTCGCGACTTAGGCCTCGACCCAAAGCGTTACAGCGCTCGGGGAGTGCAGGCACGCATCAGTTTGTGGAAGAACGAACTGGTTATTCCTCACGATGCGGCGCAGCAAGTGAACAACACCATTGACCAGAAATATGTTGATGTGTATCGCGAATATCAGAAGCGTCTAGAACGCGCCGGAGCAATGGACTTCGACGATTTGCTCACCAATGTGGTGCGCTTATTCCGTCAACACCCCGACGTGCTGCGCGTGTATCAGGAGCGCTTTAAGCACATTCTCATTGACGAGTATCAAGACACCAATATGGCGCAAAACGCCATTGTTGTCATGCTCGGTGCATTGCATCACAACGTGTGTGTTGTGGGCGACTCCGACCAAAGCGTCTATCGCTTCCGTGGTGCAGACTTCCGCAACATCTTGGAATTCGAAAATGCATTCCCCGAAGTAACCACTGTGGTGCTTGCACAAAATTACCGAAGCACGCAAACCATTCTGGATGCAGCCAATGCAGTTATCACCAACAATGCAGGGCGCAAACCAAAAGACTTGTGGACCGATCAGGGGAAAGGCGAGAAGATCGTTCGCTATTTCGCCAATGACGAATTCGATGAAGCCAAATGGGTGATTGCGCGTTTGAAAGATCTGCACGACCAGGAGCATCGCAAGTGGAGCGATCTTGCGGTGTTTTATCGCACCAATGCGCAAAGCCGCGTGCTTGAAGAATCGTTAACTCATGGCGGAGTTCCCTACAAAGTGGTGGGCGGAACCAAGTTCTACGATCGCCGTGAAGTGAAAGACGCACTTGCGTATTTGCGCCTTGCGTCTAACCCACTTGACGAAGTGAGCATTAAACGCGTGCTGAATGTGCCTAAACGCGGCATTGGCGACACCACCGTCACAAAAGTTGATGCATATGCCAACGAAGCGGGCATCTCATTTGCACTTGCTCTGCGTCGTGCAGCCGAAGCAGGAGTGGGGGCAGCTGGCGTGCGTGGAATTAACACGTTCATGCAACTGCTTGATGAGTGCCAAGCCATGTTGGAAGAAGGGCCTGGTCCGGTGTTGCGCCACGCAATGGAGCGAAGTGGTTATCTTGCCGAACTTGTTGCTGAAGACACTGTTGAATCTGCTGGTCGCGAAGAAAACGTGCAAGAACTCATTGGTGTAGCCAGCGAGTTTATGCAGGTAGACGAATTCCTCGAACAAGTTGCACTCGTTGCCGACACCGATCAAATTGATTCAGAGAATCACGTCACTCTGATGACTCTGCACTCGGCAAAAGGTCTTGAATTTCCTGTTGTGTTTATTGTTGGCGTTGAAGAAGGAATATTCCCGCACAACCGTGCACTGACCGACCCAGTGGAGTTAGAAGAAGAGCGCAGGCTTGCGTACGTGGGCATCACCCGTGCAAAAGAACGCCTGGTACTCAGTCATGCCTGGAGCAGAAGCTTGTTTGGCAACACCAACTACAACCCGCCATCGCGCTTTCTTGCCGAAATTCCAGAAGAACTCATTGAACGCGAAGGCAATACCGATTCTGGTGCCGATTCACAGCGTTATAGCTATCGATCACAAGCCGACCGTGGCTACGCGCCAACAACGAGACTGTCGCGAACCGGCCCAAGTGTTACTCCGGTATCAAGTGCGCACATGCAAACTGAAAATCATGGTCTGCGCATAGGTGATGAAATTGTTCATCCAACGTTTGGTGAAGGAATCATCATCAACATTCGTGGCCAAGGTGAAAAAGCAGAAGCAGCAATTCGCTTTCGCTTAGTTGGCGAGAAGCATCTCTCGCTTGCGTGGGCACCGCTCAAAAAATCTGGGCAATAAATTCGTTACGGCGTTACGGGGTTCATCGTTCCCCGTAAGTCAATAAGCAACGTGGTCCTGTTTTCAACGATTGGCCGAACATCGGTTGGAGCTGTCAATTGTTCAACGGTCAGCGTGCGACCATCGCAATCGGTGAAGGTGTGAGTCTTTTGAATTTGTGTGACAAGACATTCAGGAGATTTATCTGCGGGGTAGGCGTAATACACCTGCCAACCTTTTGCCACGTCGGTGCCATTGTGTTCGATCACGATTGATCGCTTGCCCTCTGGGTCCCGAAGGTCTGGGTACAGCACCGGTCCGTTCTCGTCTATCGATTTGGCGATGTCTGCGACCTGTCCAACCACGAATGTTCGATCACCGGGCACGGTTGTCGACTCGGCCTTGTTCGTGACCAATGTCGCCATCAACCACGTCAACCCAAATAGCGCTGCGAAAAATGCGATGCCCCCGACTATTGGTAATACCGCACGGGTAAAGGGCGAACTGGACCAACGTGGCATGTCTCAAGTGTTGCCGATGTGGCTTGGCGGTGCCTACTTCTTGGGCCGAACCGCGGGTTGGTATCGGTCACGTCGAAGGGCGTAGGGTTCTGTAGTCGTGAAACGTCCTTACCGCGTTGTAGTGGCCAAGCCTGGCCTAGATGGCCATGATCGAGGCGCCAAAACCATCACTCGTGCTTTGCGCGACCATGGTTTCGAAGTGATCTATACGGGCCTGCATCAGTTGCCAGAACAAATTGCAGAAACTGCTCTGCAAGAAGACGTAGACGCAGTTGGACTGTCGTTGTTGTCTGGTGCGCATCTCACATTGTTTCCACGCGTGATGGAAGAACTCCGCTCGCGCAATCTTGGTGATGTTTTGGTGTTTGGTGGGGGAGTGATTCCCGATGCTGATGCGCGTGAATTGCGCAATCAAGGCGTTGGCGAAATCTTTGGCCCTGGTTCATCGTTGAAAGACATCGCAAGTTGGCTCGAGCAAGCGCTTGATGCCCGCGAGCAATAACAAGAAAGAAGCTCATGGATCTTTTCGAATATCAAGGCAAACAATATTTTGCCAAGTACAACATTCCTGTTTCGGCAGGTGGCGTTGCGCTCACGGTTGAAGAAGCTGTTGTAGAAGCAGAGAAGGCTCTGTATCCAGTTGTCGTGAAAGCCCAAGTGCAAGTAGGTGGACGTGGCAAGGCCGGCGGAATCAAGTTGGCAACAAACGCAGACGAAGTTCGTCTGCACGCGGGAAATATTTTGGGCATGGACATTAAGGGCCATGTTGTAAAGCGTGTATGGATTGAACATGCTTCAGATATTGCCGAAGAGTACTACGCATCGTTCACGCTTGATCGTGCTGCAAAGCAGCACTTACTGATGTTGTCCGCACAAGGCGGAGTTGAAATTGAAGATGTTGCGGCAAAAGATCCAACCGCAATTGTGAAGTTGCACATCAACCCAATTGTCGGTTTGCCACTAGCAACTGCTCGTCAAGCATGCATTGATGCAAAAATCCCTGAGAAGGCACTTGATGGCGTTGCCGACATGTTGGTGAAGTTGTATGAGTGCTTCACCAAGGGCGATTGCGATCTTGCGGAAATCAACCCATTAATTTTGAAGCCAACCGGTGAAGTGCACGCACTCGATGCCAAGGTCAGTCTTGATAGCAATGCGGCCTTCCGCCATCCCGAGTGGGAAGAGTATGCAGCAACCGAAGAACTTGATGCACGTGAACAATTGGCTCGTGAAAAGAACCTGCAGTACATCGGTCTCGATGGAACAGTGGGAATCATTGCTAATGGCGCTGGCCTTGCAATGAGCACCTTGGACGTGGTGAATCAAGTTGGCGGCAGTGCAGCGAACTTCCTCGATATCGGTGGCGGCGCAAACGCCGAACTGATGACGGCAGCTCTTGAAGTGATTAACTCCGATGCCAAAGTAAAGAGTATTTTCATCAACATTTTCGGCGGCATTACCCGTGGCGAAGAAGTTGCCAAGGGAATTGTTGAAGCAGTGAAGCGCGTAACGCTTCGTGCGCCAATAGTTATTCGCCTCGATGGCACGAATGCCGAAGAGGGCCGCAAGATCCTTGCTGAGGCAGGTATTCCAGATTCACAGCTCACCAGTCGACCAACCATGCTCGAAGCTGCTCGCGCAGCTGTCGCGTTGGCTAAGTAAGGGAACGTCATGGCAATTTTCGTAGATCAACACACCAAGGTCATTGTTCAAGGTTTAACTGGCGGACAAGGACGTTTCCACGGCTTGCGTAACAAGGCATACGGCACTCAAGTTGTGGGTGGAGTAACTCCTGGAAAAGCAGGGCAAGACGTTGAAGGAATTCCTGTTTTCGATTCAGTTGAAGATGCAGTGAAGGCAACGGGTGCAACCGCCTCGTTTATTGCAGTGCCGCCGAAAGCAGCACCAGCAGCAATTCTTGAAGCAGCTCGCGCCGGCATCGGATTTGTGGTGTGCATCACCGAAGGAATTCCAGCGCAAGACGAGGCGCGCGTGTTCGCAACATTGCAGCGCGACTTTCCTGCAACGCGATTGCTCGGACCAAACTGCCCAGGAATTATTAGTCCGGGTAAATGCAACATCGGAATTACTGCTGGAGAAATTGCGCAGTTACCAACCGCATCTGGTCCAAACGTTGGCATTGTGTCGCGTTCTGGAACACTCACATATCAGGCGCTGTACGAATTGAAGCAACAGGGAATTGGCGTCAGCACGTGTGTTGGAATCGGTGGCGACCCAGTACCTGGAACATCGTTTGTCGATTGCTTGGCAGAGTTTCAAGCAGACCCAGAAACACACGCCATCATCATGATTGGTGAAATTGGTGGATCAGCCGAAGAAGAAGCTGCTGAATTCATTACCAACCACGTAACCAAGCCAATGAGTGCTTACATCGCAGGAGTAACTGCACCAGCAGGTAAGAAAATGGGCCATGCTGGCGCGATTGTGTCTGGGGGCAAGGGAACTGCTCAAGGGAAAATGGATGCATTGCGGATGGCCGGAGTCAAGATTGGGCTTAACCCAACCGAAGCTGGCTCGCTGATGGCCGAAATTGTAAATAACCTTCGTTAAGTGAATCGCCCCCAGCAATCCATTTCATATTTGCCCGGCCTTGATGGGCTGCGCGCAATTGCGGTGTTGGCAGTGGTGGTCTACCACGCAAATAAGAATTGGCTACATGGAGGTTTTCTCGGTGTAGAAGTGTTCTTCGTTATCAGCGGATACTTAATCACGCTGTTGTTGCTCACTGAATCTGAGCAGAGCGGAAGCATCAATTTCCGCGCATTCTGGATGCGTAGAGCGCGTCGTTTATTGCCGGCACTGTGGACGTTGCTCCTGGGAGTAACTGTTTACTGTTCGCTGTTTGAGCGCGCTGAATTGGGCAAACTTCGCGGCGATGTTGTTGCGGCGTTCATCTACATATTTAACTGGTTCAAAATCTGGGCTCGTGCTTCGTATTTTGATGCAAGCGCACTCGATCCGCTTCGACATTTGTGGTCACTTGCCGTTGAAGAACAGTTCTATTTGGTGTGGCCGGTGCTCATTGCAGTGGTGTTGAAGAAGTACGGGCGTAAGCCGGCAAAATTGGGCGTCATCTTCCTCGGTATTTCGGTTGCAATCGCCATGTATGTCGCAACGACATACGCGCCCGGTGTTCGTGGAACGCCTATCGAAACCCCTGAGCAATACATCTCGTTGTTTGGGCATGCCGTTTCGCGTCTCGACTTTTTGTTCCTAGGAACCATTGGACGCTCCGGCGGTCTGTTTCTCGGAGCAGCATTGGCGTTCTGGTTCCGACCATCAATGTTCACTGGCTCACATAATTCCAATGATCGCCACATCGTTTCAGCATTTGCTGTTGCGGGAATGGCCGGACTTGCTTACTTGATGTGGACATTCCACGACGTGGTATTTGTTGCTGAAACTGGCGGCATCCGTGGGTACGACCCACTGTTCCAAGGTGGGTTCCTGCTCGTGGGCGTTGCAACGTGTGCGATTATCACTGCCGCAGTTCATCCGCAATCATTCGTGGGCAACGCGGTGTTGGGTAATCCTGTTTTCACTTACATCGGTCGCCGCTCGTACGGCCTGTACCTGTTCCATTGGCCAGTGTTTCAGCTGTATCGCAAGGTTGCGAGCAACTATTTGACTATTCCGCAATTCATTGTGCTGTTCATCGTCATTTTGGTGCTCACCGAATTGTCGTACCGTTTTATTGAAATGCCAGTGCGTGAAGGTCGGCTTGGCGAAACGTGGCACAAGTTGCGATTCCCGCGAACCGATGCCGACACCGAACGGCGTAACAAAGTGTTTGCACTTGGCGTAGTTGCCGCCGTGCTTCCTGTGTTTTCACTAGTGAGTCTGGCAATTGGAACCGGTCAGGGGAAAATCGCAGAAAGCATTAAAAGCGGAGAAGGTGCAGTGCAGAACCTGCTCGGAACAACTGTTGCGCCAGACCCAAACGTAACGACGATTCCGGGAACTCAGACCACCACACTTGACGGGCAACAGATTCCAATCCTTGCTATCGGCGACTCCGTTATGTTGGGCGCCGCGCGAATTCTTACCGATCGCGGAATCACAGTTGATGCACTGAAGAGCCGCCCATTCAGGCAGGCGTTAGAAATCGCAAACTACGTGAAGTCAATTAATCGCCTAGGTGAGTTCGTCATTATTCACTTAGGAACGAACAACTATGTCGACCAGAAAACGTTGGACGAGATTATGGTTCCGTTGAAAGATGTTGATTTGGTGCTGTTGCTCACAGCGCATGTTCCAACGAGGGCGTGGCAAGACCCGAATAATGCCCTCGTCCGTGCGATGCCAAATGAATATGGAAATGTGAAGGTGTTGGACTGGTATCAAATTGCCGAGGAACACCCTGAATATCTGTACGGCGACAAAGTTCACTTAAATAATGAAGGCCAAAAGGTCTACGCAGATCTCATCATGCAAGCAATAGGGAAGTAAGGTTTTCGCCATGACAACACCAGTTCGAATTGCAATCACCGGCGCAGCCGGACAAATCGGTTACAGCCTGCTCTTCCGCATTGCCTCAGGCGCAATGCTTGGCCCCGACACCCCAGTCATTTTGCAGTTGCTTGAAGTAACGCCTGCGCTCGGAGCGCTTGGTGGCGTGAAAATGGAACTCGATGACTGTGCGTTCAGCTCGCTGGTCGATGTTGTCTGCACCGACGATGCCAGCGTTGCATTTGGCGACGCCGATATTGCCATGTTGGTTGGAGCGATGCCTCGCAAAGATGGCATGGAGCGTTCCGATCTGTTGTCGGCAAACGGTGGAATTTTTAAGCCGCAAGGCCAAGCAATTAGTGCAAATGCGAAGAAAAACGTAAAGGTGCTTGTTGTAGGAAACCCTGCAAACACCAACTCGCTCATTGCTATGCACAACGCACCAAACATTGACCCACGCCAGTTCACTGCCATGACGCGCCTCGATCACAACCGTGCAGTAAGTCAGTTGGCTCAAAAAGTTGGACGCCCGGTTACTTCCGTAAAGAAGATGACCATTTGGGGCAACCACTCAACAACGCAATACCCAGACTTGTTCCATGCAGAAGTTGATGGCAAGAATGCTGCACAACTGATAAACGATCAGCAATGGATTGAGGACACGTATATTCCAACGGTTGCCAAGCGTGGTGCTGCAGTGATCAAGGCTCGCGGTTCATCGTCAGCTGCTTCTGCTGCCAATGCCGCTTTGGAGCACGTGCGTTCATGGGTGCAGGGAACTCCTGCAGGCGATTGGGTATCAATGGCGGTGCCATCGGACGGCAGCTACGGCGTGCCAGAAGGCCTCATTTCTTCATTCCCGTGCACCTGCGAAAACGGTGAGTACAAGATTGTGCAGGGGCTTGATATCGATGCGTTTAGTCGCGCACGTATCGATGCGTCAGTTGCAGAACTTGGCGAAGAGCGCGATGCTGTTCGCCAACTTGGTCTGATCTAAGAACTTCTTGTCCCGTCAATGGCGGAATCTGCTCTCGAACGTGAGCAGCCAAGTGGATCTTTCTTTTCTAGTTGAGCGATTTCCTTACGTGGTGAAAGTTGCTTGCCTGTTTTCCATGCGTCCAGGTACTGCTGCGGCCAAATTTCGCCTTGTAGTAAATACACCTCGGCTAGTGGGCACACACGCGAAATACCCATGTGCGTGTGGCATCGCGTGATTCGCGCATTCCCGCTTGATCCCATGACGCCTATCCAGTCGCCAGCAGACACTCGTTGATTTTTCACAACTTTTATTCGTCCCAAGTGAGAGAAGAAGTAGCGAACCCCGTCATCACCCTGCACTGTGATGGATAAGCCACCGCGTGTTCCAGGTGAATCGTTTTCAGGAGTCCATTTGTCTAAACGATGCAATTGTGAGATGACACCAGCTGTCGGTGCAAGAATGCGCGCATAGCAGCCTTCAACATCGACTGCCGGATAGTGCAAGTGATCTTTGGGATATTGAACCGCAACTTTGGCAAACGGGAAAACGTACTTTGCACCTTCGTTCTCGGCTAAAGCAATACGCGGAAAAAGCGAAACGGTGATCAACGTTGTAGCGACAATACGCAAGGAAGTTTGAGTGCGGAATCGCCAACGCATAACGAGACTCTAGGTGACGGCGTTGCCTTTTTTGGAAATAGCGATTGAGGTGAAAACAATTATTACGCCGACTCCAATAACTGATAAGCCCTGCATTAACGGAGAGTTAAATAGTCGACCAGCAAGTACGCCAGTTATGACGGTTACCCCTAATCCACCCGCTGCAACGACTTCCAAATGCATTCGTTTGGCTCCAAAGATGAATAACAGACCAACAATTGCGAAACCAATGATTGGTTGCCAAGTGTTGTTGTCCCAAGTTGAATACGCGATAGCCGCAATCAATATGCTGGCTGCGCCTGCACCCCGAGCAACAAATCGAAGCCCGATGTTGCGCAGCGAAAACCACATGAGCGCCGTTCCAGAGCCAACAAACAGCAATGGAGCAACAGACGTATCGGGAAGAAATTGAGTAATTGCTCCTGCCATAAATGGTTGAGTTGCTGAGACGATGATGATTGTGCCGATGAACGTTGTGCGTGATGACAGTCCAATACCAATCGCGAGTGCCATTGCTGATGCAATCAGCAGAATGTAATCACTATGCACATTGCAAATGTCAAGAAGAAGACCAATTGCAATCGCAAAGGTCATAGTTGAAACTGCGGCAATGCTCTCTCCAAGTGTGTTGAGCCTGCCACCTTTCTTCATTAATTTGTAGGAAAGAATCGCCGTCGCACATGATGCAATGAACAATGCTGCATCAATACTTGCCTGAGACATGTCGTGCATAAGAGCAGCAACAATCCACACCAGGCCGACAAAGATGACTGATCCACCAAGATATGAGGCAATGTCCGAAAAGGGAATGGACCACATTGGTGCATCTCGAAACTCCTGGGCCTCACTTGCAGTGAGTTTCCCCGATGCTTCATATTCGTTAATCAAACTGCCAACACTCTTGCGGTTCTTGGCCATACGCCGATACTACGAGTGTTACGGTGTCTGCCGATGAAACGTAAATTTTGGATTGATACCGATACGGCAAGCGATGACGCAGTAGCGCTGATTATGGCGTTTATGCACCCAGACATTGAAGTAATCGGGGTGTCGATTGTGGCAGGAAACGTGCCACTCAACATGGGCGTGCAGAACGCTTTGTACACAGCAGAGATATGCGGTGCAACGATGCCAATATATGCAGGAGCTGCAAAACCGCTCGTGCGAGAGCTTGGAACAGCACAGTTCGTTCACGGTGAAGACGGAATGGGAGACATCGGACTTGTGCTGTCTGGCCGTACTCCAACGCCAGGGAATGGAATAGACAAGCTCATTGAGGCACTCCATGCCCATTCTGGTCATATCGAGTTAGTCACGCTCGGGCCACTCACCAACATTGCGCTCGCACTGCAGCAAGACCCAAGCATCGCCAAAGCAGTCAAGCGCTGCGTGGTGATGGGTGCGGTTGCAGATCACATTGGCAACGTCACGCAAGTCGCCGAGTTCAACATGTGGGTTGACCCAGAAGCCGTGGACATTGTGTTGCAGTCGGGAATGCATCTGGAGTTCGTGGGTTGGGACATTTCACGAACCGAAGCGGTGGTGACGCCGCAAGAGTCGGCGATGATCCGTTCGCTCGGTACTGATAGAGCAAGTTTTTCAGTAGATATTCAACGTGTGCTTGAAAAGTTCTGTGCAGAAGAAACACACTTGAATGGGTTTGATCTTCCCGACCCAATTGCCATGGCGTATGCAATTGACACCAGTATTGCCACCGAAGCGCATCATTGGTATCTCGCTGCAGAAACGAGTTCTGCACTCACTCGTGGCATGGTCGTCATGGACACGCTAGGTGTCATGCATCAAGAGCCAAACGCCATTGTGGTCACACGTGCAAGTCATGAAAAATTCATGTCGATGTTGGTGGATGCGCTGCGATGAGTAATTCACCATTGTCAGACGCGTTTGTTGAATTGGCAGTTTCAACGCGCAATGGTCACGACGAGTCACTGCATTATGGGGCAGTTGTCGCACTTGCCCAAGATGGCTCGGTGCAGTTTGCACTTGGCGACCCCGGAGCGATTGTGTTTCCGCGGTCATCAACAAAACCGATTCAAGCAACGGCAATGGTGGCCAGCGGATTGCAACTGCCGCCGCGCATGCTTGCGCTGGTGTGTGCAAGCCACGATGGGCGTGAGGAACACTTACGAACAGCCACAGAAATTCTGGCAACTGCTGGGCTCACGCCAAACGACTTAGGCAATACTGCTGATTATCCGCTCGACCCGGAAGCGCACGACGCATCCTTACGTGCTGGAAACGCTAAATCAGCCTTGCAAATGAATTGCTCGGGCAAGCATTCAGGCATGCTGGCAACGTGTGTGCACAACAACTGGGATCGTGCCTCGTACTTACATGTCGATCATCCACTGCAACAACGCATTACCGACATGGTTCCTGAATTGTCGGGCGAAGATGCGTCGTACATCGGCATTGATGGTTGTGGTGCACCTGCTCATGCACTTTCACTGACTGGATTGGCACGTGCGTTTCGTTCAGTTGCCATCGCCAAGGAAGGCACGCCTGCGTCTCAGGTTGCGCATGCCATGCGAACGCATCCGGAAATGGTGGGTGGGCCAACACGTGACATCACCTTATTAATCCAGGGTGTTCCTGGGTTAATGGGCAAAGACGGCGCTGAAGGAGTGTTTGCAATTGCCATGCCAGATGGCAGAGCAATAGCGCTAAAAATTTCAGATGGTGCAAATCGTGCACGCCCACCAGTAATGAAGTTTGCGCTTCAGGCATTGGGAATTGATATCAGCAACGTTGACGCGCGCGCGTTTGAGTCGCCCATTATGGGCCACGGCAATGTTGTTGGTTCAGTGCGGGTTACAGCTCAGCTGTAACCCGACAACGATCAGCCTTCGTAATACGAGTCGGCGATGGTCAACGCTTCGTCGATAATTGCAATACCTTCACGAACTTCGTCTGGCGTTGCGTTGCACGGTGGAACAACGTGCGTGCGGTTGAAGTGGACGAACGGCCACAGGCCGCGCTTCTTGCACTCAGCAGCAAAGTCAAGCATTGGCTTGGCATCTGCGCCACCAGCGTTAAACGGAACAAGTGGTTTGCGCGTTTCGCGGTTACGTACCAGTTCAATTGCCCAGAACACACCGAGTCCGCGAACGTCTCCAACTGATGGGTGCTTCGCCTTCAGTTTTTCAAGTTCTGGTCCGATGACTGTTTCGCCGAGCATGCGTGCATTTTCAACAATCTTTTCTTCTTTGAAGATGTTGATGGATGCAACTGCAGCAGCACAAGCAAGTGGGTGACCGCTGTAGGTAAGTCCACCTGGGTACACACGATCTTTAAACGTGTCCGCAATCTTTTGGCTAATGATTACACCGCCGAGTGGAACATAACCAGAGTTCACTCCCTTAGCGAAGCAAATGAGGTCTGGTGTTACGTCCCAATGGTTTACTGCAAACCATTCGCCGCAACGACCAAAGCCGGCCATTACTTCGTCGCACATCATGACGATGCCGTAGCGATCGCACAATTCGCGAACACCTTTCAGGTAACCAGCAGGTGGAACCAAGATTCCGTTTGTACCAACAACTGACTCAAGACCGATCATGGCCACGGTTTGTGGACCTTCCACCATCAATACATCTTCAAGGTGTTGCAATGCACGCTGACATTCTTCGGCTTCGTTTGCTGCGTGGAACGATGAACGGTATGCGTATGGTCCCCAAAACTTCACTGCGCCAGATGCGCCTGTTTCGTTTGGCCAACGGCGTGGGTCGCCGGTAAGCGCAATCGCTCCAGCAGTAGATCCGTGGTACGAACGGTACATGGTCAAAATTTTGTGACGACCCGTGTGCAGCTTGCTCATGCGAACTGCGTTCTCTGCAGCTTCGGCACCACCGTTGGTGAAAAACACCATATTCAAATCGCCAGGAGCAAGTTCAGTTATCAAACGTGCTGCTTCGCTTCGTGCGTCGTTAGCGAATGCAGGTGCAATGGTGCACAAGCGCGCGGCTTGTTCTTGAATTGCGGCGATCAACTTTGGATGCTGGTGACCAATGTTGAGGTTGACCAGCTGGCTTGAAAAGTCGAGGTATTTCTTGCCCGAAGCATCGGTGAAATACGAGCCCTTTCCACTGACGATTTCAACAGGGTTAAGCGTTCCCTGTGCAGACCATGAATGGAAAACGTGTTTACGGTCGTTGATGAAGCCAGGGGTGGTGGTTGGATCGATTGTCATATATCAGAGCCTAACGAGTAGGCAGTGGGTGAATTAAGTAAGCCCGCAGCCCTTAGGCGGTCAATGTGGCAAGTACTCGGAGGCGTAATTCAGGCCACGCGGCTTCGAGACCCTTGTGCAATTGAAACTGGCTGATTTCTTCAATGAGTACCCACCGCAAGTCTTCAGATTCTGCGTTAGCCGCATGCGCCCCGGCATCGCTCGTGGTGTGGGCAATAACAGTGTCGTAACGCCACGGACCGTGATCGTCGCTAAAAATATCCTTGACGGTGATATGGGAAGCGCTGATGCCGGCTTCTTCCTCGGCTTCGCGAGCTGCTGCACTCACCGAATCTTCGTGGCTATCAAGTGCGCCTCCGGGAAGCGCCCAGGTTCCTCCGCCGTGTGTCCATGCTGCGCGCAATTGCAACAGCACGCGCGGCTCGTCTAAATCGCGTCGAACGAGAAGTAAACCAGCTGCTCCGTGAAGTCCCCAATGGCGGTGCCCACACGAGCACATCACCCATCCGTCGCCATCTCGAAACGCCATTAGTTAGAGCGTAGTTTGCTGTGCAGCGTCGCGCTTCGTTTCAAATTCGTGCATCGTCACCATGGTTCCGATGGTCAATGGGGCAACGAGAAGAAGCAATCGCTCAAGATTATTGATTTGATCTGTATGGAATGACAGCACAATCAGCGAAGTCATCCACAGAATCGTGACGGCCACATTCACGTAGCGAAATCGTCCTACGCGAATGGTGTGCGGAAATTCAATGGTGCTCAATGTGAGGACCGAGAGTCCGATGCATACCAAAATGTTGAACTCTGGTCGTTCGCCGAGAATCCACAACGTTGGAATGACCAAGTTCCACGCAGCGGGGAATCCCTTGAACCAATGATCTTCGGTTTCCATATTTGTCTGGCTGAACCACAGCGCAGCCGATCCGAGGACTGCGGCAATGGTGAGTTGGCCAGTAATTCCATGATTCACCACATTGAATTCCCACATGAATGCACAAGGGACGAGAACACACGTGACGTAGTCAATGACGAGGTCAAGAATGTATCCATCAAATCGTGGAAGTTCGGAATCAGTCATCCACCGGCGGGCAATTGGACCATCAATTCCATCAATAACTACAGCGAGCATCATCCAGATAATTGCTTTTGTTGGTTCGGAGTTCAGTACAGCAACAAGTGATGCCATGCCGGCAAGAATTCCTGTGACAGTAAGCGCATGAATGCTCAAATCGATGCGTGTCTCCGACGCCTGTGTATCGCGTCGTTTCATTGATCTGATTGTAGTGTTCGCCTAGTCATGACTCAGTCACATCGCAGGCGCCTGTTGTCACGACTGTGGTTGGTTGCAGTGTTGGCGTGGTCATGTGTGCGTATTGCCGCGGTTCATTTTTGGCTCAGCAATTACGGCCTCAATTCCGTTGTCTTTGCAGTGATCGAATTGTCATCAGCTTCCATATACGGCACATGCTCTGCGCGTCTAGTGATTGCAATAATTGATCGTCAACACAAGTTGGCATTGAAGTGGGGCATGATTGCCGCTGCAATGTATTTAGCGCCAGATGTATATGTGTTGTCTGCAGGCAACGCGTTGCCTGTAACTGCTTATGTGGCTATTGCTCTGCTGTTTGTGTTGACTCTTTTACAGCTCGCCTGGCAACTGCGCGGGCGGTTGCTTGCGCGGCAGTAATTTCTGCATGATGCGCGTGGCATAACACTTCCAGACCGCCTTCTCCCTGGGAGTTCGGTTTTGAGTGGTGTTGGCATCCGGGCCCGTACCCAATTCCATTTAACGGAAGAATGTGATTTACTTCGCAATCTCGGCGTTCAGCAGTAC